>JAEUVW010000216.1 GCA_016786525.1 Chitinophagaceae bacterium | reverse complement strand
AACCATTGTCACCGGCAATATCGGCTCGCTCAACCTGAACCATGAAAGTAAAATAGCCTTGATGAGCCTTTCAGACAGTGTGATGAAAGAGATCATGCTGAAGTTTCCTGAGCAGTATAAGGATGATAATGTGTACAACGGCATTGAACCCTACCTGGAGAAAGCTCCGAATTCCCTGTACACAAAAGAAATGGAAGCCTTCATCAGGGAGCACTGCGATATCGTGCAAAAGAAAGCTGAGGGTCTTGTTGAAATCAAGGTACAGCCCAGGAACAAAGCCGCCGGCTATTTTATTTCCGGCAGGATAGTGTTGAATGAGAAGGGTAGGCTGATTGAGACGGAAACGGTCTACAGGGATGTCTATGCCAGGGATTTCAGCGGCGCCGATAAGTACCGTATTGTAACGCAAAAAAATACGAACTACCAGTATACTGCGGTTCGCCCCATACCGGTTCATCTGAACGATTTCATCGAATTCAGGAACTGGAAAATAAAACTTAAAAAATATACTGACTATAAATTGGATGTATTATGATTCGTTTTAGTAAAAATATTAGAAAAGTAAAAAGTGCTTTTGCATTGGTATCGGCCATGTTGCTGGTCAACATCTATGCTGCTGCGCAGACTTTTGACTTCCCGGGTGCCACATTTGTCGACTCTATGTCGCTGAAGAGCATCGTGGCCACCAGCGGCTGTGATACCATCAAAGTGAGGCATGACAACTATGCTTCGATGACCGGCCCCAAGACAGCCTCAGGCTTTTCGGTCAAAAGCATTAAGGCGATCACCCGGGCTAAGGTCAATCCCTTTTCCGCTGATGTGGTCGGCTTCCCACAGGCACAGTATGTGATGACCTATAGAACGATCGGGATCACCAACCCTGCCAGCGCAGGATCCAGTACGGTAGTGTCTGGTGTCGATACCATCAATGTATCCTATTTCCTGGATTCATTAAAGCTGTACAACGACCACTCCTTCAAGATAGCCGGGGAATACCACGATCTGAAAGTAGTGGTGTGTGATGTGTTTAAGGTAGAAGATATACCGGGAACCGGGCTGGTGTACACCTTGCAGACACCTTCTATGTTGGCCTCTATACCGCCCTATATATCCGTGCTGGCCGAGATCCAGATACAAAAGTATATCAACTATACACCCGGCAGCCTGTTGTCGAGCATGACCGTAACGAATAAAATAACAACAGATGGGGTGGTAACAGTAGACCTTACATCCTTGAACAATATCAAGCCCGCAGGCTACGAAGTAGAGTGGAGCTATGTCGATAAAGACCCGGCCATTGCCGTGCCGCGCTACGATTTCCGGTACAATGCCAGCAGGATTTACACCAACGCCAATACCTTCAATATCCCCGTAGCGCAAAAGGAAGGGTACCTGGTGTTCCGGGTCAGGATGGTCCGGCCCAATACCACCAACTTTACGGACAGGATATCCGGAGACTGGTCTATAGCCAGCGACCAGGGCACGCTTTCTTCCCTGACTGCAAAACAATATGTAACGATTGCTTTATCCCGCAACGATACGATCAACTGGAATGTGAAGACGAATTTTGTGGAGGATGGCAAGTACAAGCAGGTGATGACCTATTATGACGGATTGTACAAAACGAAGCAATCCCTGACGAAGTTCAATTCCAAACCGGGGCAGATGATTATCCTGCAGCAATTATATGATTACCAGTTCCGGCCGGTCATTACCTCTTTGCCGATACCGGTATATAACTATAAAAAATTCGATTATTTCAACAATTTCTTACGACCTGCCAGCACCACATCCTACGATCTGCTGACCTATGACGGCTTCCCCGATACCACATTATGTCCCCTGCGGGAAACAGTGGTCCCGCCACTGCAGACCTCTTCAGAAGCCAATAAATATTACTCCACCTACAAAACAGATAAATCCGCGTACAACGCCTACATACCGGATGCGGAAGGCTATCCCTTTACCCGGAAGATCATTTCGCCTGAAAGTACTGAAAAAGTATTGTTTGAAGGGTCAGCAGGTGCGCCCCTGCAGATCGGCAACGACAGGCATATCAGCTACCTGTATGGCTCAACGCTGCAGGCAGAGCTCAACCGCTACTATGGCCAGGATATCGGTAAGTCAAACTATTACCGCAAACTAATCAAAACAGACAACAATACCCAGGACCAGTTTACCGTCACAGATGATGACGGTAAGACCATCATGTCCGGTATGATCGGCACCCCGGACACGAATGCGCTGGCCCTGTCCGTACGCAAAGCCCCGGTTGACAGCCGCTTCAGTACCAATTTGCTGTCCTATCCGCAGATCAGGTTCGACGATAAATGGGAAGAAAACGGATCCTATTTTGTGGAGCTGGATGCGAACTACTCCTTTAATTACAACATCAGGTACAAACCCTTTAAGCCTTGCAGTACCATTAATATCGGCCTGCTGCCCAAAGTGTATTATGACTATGAAGTCATCGACAATTGCGGCAACATCAAGCTGTCGGACA
>JAEUVW010000184.1 GCA_016786525.1 Chitinophagaceae bacterium | reverse complement strand
GCGCATGTATTCGCGTATGCTCAGCGCAATCCTTTTCTGTATGCTGCGAAAATTAGTATGGTAGGGGCTTTCAAAGGGTTTCAGCGCATCGTGCTGGATGAATCCTTTGGCCGTGGTGTAGAAAGAACGTTTGTCTTCGGCGCTGAAGATTTTCAGTTCGTTTTCGACAAGCAGGGGATTGGCTTTGTAGTTGATCTTGCTTGCGGTCAGTTTGAAGCATTTCTGCTGCCGGGTTTCCGGTATGTTTACGTTGATCGAATCGATGCCCACTACTTTTGCGGCGTTGCAGGTTTCGTAACCCAGGTTGCCCAGCACCATGCTTAAAGTGCTGAATTGCTCTGCGGGATTGTGCTGGTACACCCGCATGGTTTTATGTACAGGCTGGGTACGTACCGTCCCGGCAGGATCTGGTTTAGGGATACCGATCAATGTCCAGCCTTTGGCAGAGAAGCCCAGTGCCTGTTCACAGAAGCTGTACAGTACGGGTGCAGGCGGGGCCGCTTTCTTACAGGCATTTTCCCAGCGAACGGTGACATTTTTGTTCAGTTCACTGCTGCGCTCAATCGCATGCGGCGCTGTGGCGGGTGTCCTGCTGAAGGTAGCCAGGTCTATGGCTGTATCGGTCACACTGTTGTTGGCAGGCCTGTCGATGCGCCATACGCTGGGCGGTTCAGCGGGTGCAATGTCACTGACGTAGGGACTCCCGTTTTCGGTCAGTGTGACGGAGTTCAAGGTATAGACCACTTTTACTTCATCGCTGAGCATCAGTTCACCCATGGTGCCGCTGATGTTGCCCGGCGATTTGATAAATGAATTGAGGTCAAAGTCCGTATGTAATTTCGGTGAGGCATGCAGTTGGATTACCGGCAAAGAATCGATGGGCACAGAAATCAGGTCGGACGGGATCGCTCCTGAAGCGGTATCAAACGCATTACCCAGGCTGGCATCAATCGGTTTGGTGCTGCCCTGCCCGCTGCTCAGCACCGGGCTGAAACTCTGAAGGTACACGCCCCGCACCAGTTTTGGTGCTTCGATGTCAAAGTCTTCGTCGCCGATGGTGATACCGATACAGGCGCTGATCTCGAAGAAGAACAGGTCTATACTGCCACAGACTTCACCGTGCATGTACACTTTCAGTTCATCGTGGTTTTTCCGTTTGGTCACCAGTACATCAAAGCTGCCATTGGCGCCGATACTGATGATGAGCAGGCGCAGTTTGCCGGTAAAGTACATGGTACCCACCACCAGGAAGGGTGCGAAGCTGACGCCCAGGTGAGCGCCGGCGGCTATTTTCAGGTATACGCCGGAACTTTCGCTTCCTAATATAATTGAGGCTTCAAGGCCCACGGCAATCGCAATGCCGTTCAATCGTTTGTCGCGCAGGAAGGCAGGAACTTTGTTGCCATAGTCTGCATACACCAGCTCGTTGCCCTGTATCATCAGGTAGGCACTGCCGCGCACGATGTCCAGGATGGTTGCAGAGGCGGGTTGGGCAATGGTACCCAGGTAAAAGTGCCAGTTGCTGGGGTTGTCCCATTTAAAGAACAGCTCTACGGGGATAGTCAGGGCCAATACCTGCTCGATGCTGAAATTGAGCATCACACCCAGGGTCAGCTGCTGTTTGCCGAAGTCAATGTCTACAATGCCAAGGATGCCGGTCTCCAGGCTTTTGGCCGGTGTGGCCGGCTGGCTGGGCAGCACCGTAACGATCTGCACTTTGACCATGATGAGGATACGGGGGCCGGGCAATTCCAGCACCAGCATACCTTGCATGTTCATCAGCATACCGCCTTCGGTGGTACCCAGCAATACACCGATGCCGAAGCTCCAGCGGTCGAAGGCCATTTCCCAGAGCTTGGGCCCGGTAGGTTTTAAGGCGAGTGCGGCGGAATCCCCGTTTTTGGTGCGCAGGCGCGTGGGGTCGCCATCGGCTTTGATCAGCCAGTTCAGGGCAGGGCCTACAGCTTTAGTAGGGTCGGGGTTCGGATCTTCCAGGCGGCGGTAGTGCATCGCAAACAGGCCCATAAAGCCATAGATGCCCAGGCCGGTAGCGCCCAGTATGATGGGTGTCGGGAATTTGACGACCATGCCGAGGAACACGCTGACCGCCTCGCGGCCGGTCGCTGCATCCTTCAGCGTGCCGACCCCGATGTTTGCGGCAATCCTGATTTTCAGGCTCACAAGCGTCAGGTCCAGTCCGCCCTCCACGCCTTTTGCAATGGTCTTGTTGCCCTCGTCATCGGCAATCTCAGTATCTACGATCTCTACAAAACCGTTGCCGGTGATCACTCCGGGAATGTTGACTTTCACGCCGCTGGGGATGATCTGGGGTGCGCCGCCCGGGTCGATGGGTATTTTCAGCTTGAATTTGTCTACGGTGATGATACCCAGGTCTACCTTGATCGCGAAATCGATCTCCAGGGTCACGGGGTTGAAGCGCGCCAGCCTGGCACCGACAATGTTGAACAGGTCGCCCAGTGGCGCCGGCAGCTGGAACAGGGACGGATCGCTGAGGTCAAGGTCGTAGCCGCGGCTGGCATCGAATACGGGGGTATAAGTAAAGCCTTTATAGGTCGGCGTGTCGGAATAGTTGATGTTGAAGCCAATGGCTTTGTAGCGCGCGCGGAGCGGCGGAGGCAGTTGCGCGTCCGGGATATCCGTAGTACGGTTCGTACCGATACCCAGCGAGGCGCAGACGATATCGAACTGCACTTCGTAGTCGAACACCAGGCCCAGGTCCAGGCTGCGCAGGGGCTCGCCCGGCGCCGGTGTCACGAAGCGAGTGCGGGCTTCGCCTCCGTACAGGATCACCTTGCGGGTGAGGAATACGCCTGCGGCGCCGATGAATACCGGTACGGCCAGGGAAGCGCCTAAGAGCATCCAGGCCCCGGGGTTGTCGACATTGGAGCCTACGGCTGTGGCGGCGCTGTTGATGATGGGGGCAAACAGCAGCAAGGCGCCGAATATGTTCTTGAGGGCACTGGTACGACCGGCGTTGTCCATATGCAGCAGGCCATCTGTATCGGCTTCGTCGCTGTGCAGTTTGAAGATCAGGGTCGTTTCGTTGGTGGCCCTGTCGTATTGGTAGCATACTTTAAAGTCAATGATACCGTCTGCCTGGTTGCCGTGCTGCATACCCAGGCTGCCGCCGGTATCCGGTGTTCCGCCGGGGGGAGGCGAGGCCACGGCTCCGTTGCGGATCTTGTCTTCCATCTCTGTCTGGAAGTCCACCTTGCCGTACAGTTCCAGCAGGCTCAGCATGTTGCGTTCTATTTTGACACGGATACCCAGCTGCTTGATTACCGGTGGCACACTGTTGGGCAGTGGCGGCGCTGCCGGTGGGGTGGAAGGTGTAGTCGCGGGTGTAGTGGGTGTGGTCGTGCCGGTATGCGGGGGCCGTACGATGCTTGCGGTAATGTTGACAGCGGGCACTTCCCGGCTGTTGAATTTGATTTTCACCAGGCGGTTCTCGTCGTTCGTGTGGTTCGGGTTGTTGCGGTCGAAGGGCTCAGACGAGTTGGGCAGGTTATTGTGCCCGTTCAGTACGGGTGTGTTGAAGGTGACGCCGGGGTAATGCGCCTGCATGGCCTGCTTCACGGCTTCGCAGCGTAGTCGGGAGAGTTCCTGGTCGCGGCTGGCACCGCTGGTGGTACCGTTGGCAAATACTTCCAGGGAGGCCCATCCCTCCAGCTGTATGGAGCTGACGTTAGCCGCATCGGGAAAGTCCCTGCTGGCAGGGGGGTAGGTGCGGAGAAATTCGCCGTCGTTGATGCTGAGGTTGGCATAGCGGGGCAGTTCGGTAGCATTGGCCGGCTTGTTGTAGTTGAAGCGGATATCGTTTGCCAGTACCGTATTGGCAGGGATGTGGTCAAAGGATAAGGCCACGGCAATGTTGCTGTCGTTGGGTACCGTCAGCGTGATGTTGCGCTGGTTGCGGTAGCTGCGGACCTGCGAGCCGCTGAGGTCCAGGGTGAAGTCGCCGGCACCACGCACTTCGAGGTTTACGGATCGGCCGTTTGCGGTGACCAGCAGTTCGTGCGTGCTGTCGTTGCCGCTGATATTGAAGGGCTGCAGGGCCTCCAGGGGCTCTGTTTCCGGCCGGTCGGCACTGGTACCGCTGGGTGGTGTTACCGTAGTGCTTACAGCCTCTACGGTCACTCTGATGTGCTCTGCACTACGAAGTATGGTGCCGGTGCTGGAATCGTGTACCGCGATGAAAATGTCGGACTGTCCTACGGTGGCAAAGGTGGCCTGGCGGGTACTGCTGTCCCAGAGGTCGGTGCTGCCCTGCCATACGTGGATGGTATAGGCAGGCATTCCGCCTTCGATCTGCAATTGCATCACGGCGTTTTGTTGTACCGTCACGCTCCCGGGGGGCGTGCCGGAAGGGGCAGTTTCTACCGGTGGATCAACAATGCCGCGTACCACGCTGGTGACGCGGTCTGCCCCGTTGTAGAATACAGGGGTAGTGGTGATATGGCTGGCCGTTTCGTTCAGGTAAATATCCAGTGCCGCTTCGAGGCTGACTTCCCCGGCAAAGGAGATCAGGGCGTCTTTTACCCGGAAGTTGAAGCCTACGCCCTGGTCGTTGCTGTAGTAGATCAGGGCCTGGCCGATGTACAGGCCTTCCCATTCTTCGTCTACGCCAAAGTGTTCCATGATCTGGGGCGGGGTAGACTCTTTGCTGGCGTCGATGATCACTTCATCGATGCTGAATGCCACATGCTCGCTTTTGTGCACGGCTATGGACGGGTTCATGCGGATCAGTTCGCCCATGGCCAGGTCCTGCGGAGCATCGAATCCGGCAAGCCCCCAGCTTTCTATTTTGAATGTGGGCTGCAGGTCGTCGTCATTATCGCCTTGTGTATAGCTGAACAACACTTTGGGCAGGCTGATCAGCACACGTTCATTGGCATGGTCAGGGTCGACCTTCACGCGGTTGTCCGAAGGGTTGATGATGCCCGGCTTCCAGTCTTCACCCAGTGAAAAATTCAGGATATCGACCAGCAGTTCCAGGCGGAAGGCTACGACAGGGTAGTCTACGACCAGTGTTTCAATCTCCGGGGTGGAAGGGTCGGTATCTGCATCCATATCGGCATTACCGGCTGCACGCAGGTCGTTCAGCAAGGCTGAGGTTTCCGGCAGCTTGCTCGTGTCGCCGGATGAAAAGTCGTTTACGGCCTCGTCGATAAACTCCGCGCCATCGCGGGGGATGATCATGCGGAAATGAAGCTTTTCGTTTTCCCAGGTGAAGCGGCTGCCACTCGGTTGTTCATAGACCATTTCGGCCGTACCGCCTCCTGTACCGCGAAAGCTGGCTATCCCGGTATAGACGACCGAGCTGTCGGTATAGAAGCTGTTGAATTCATCTACGCCGAGTACGGCCAGGTATTGGGGCGCCAGCAGGTCGAAAAGTCCAAGTCTAGATACGGGCATAACATTGGTTTTATCGTTATTGAAAAGACTTCATATTTGCTTATTCGAAATAACAGAAAAGCCTCAGGCAGGCCAAATAAATTAATTGTTACAAAATATGAGGGCTGTTTGCCGGCGGCATCGCCCTGTATGCTGAACGTGTGAAATGCTTTACTGTAAAGGGTTTTGGTATTTTTTGCCGGCTTTGCGCACGTTAGTTAGCACATCCTTTCCGCTTAAAAAACAGGAAAAACACCCATTTTGAGTAGTGTTTCTCCGCAGGGAAAAAAACGCCCCGTTTGCAGGGCAAAACGGGGCGTTTTCCAGGAGGATATGGAGCCTGTTGGCAATGAGCTTTTTATTCGTGGCTCACCATCATCTTTTTGGTATCGATGATGCGGTTGTCGACCACCAGGGAATAAGTGTATGCTCCTGCGGACAGGTCTGCGGCGCTTACGCTCAACTGTCCTTTTCCTCTTTCGCTGATGTCTATGCTGCGGATCAGGTTGCCGTTCGGCCCGTTGAAGCGGATACTGGCTTTTTGTGCCCTTGCAGGGATGCTGAAAGGGATACTGGTCTGATGGTCAAAGGGGTTCGGGATGTTTTGTCCCAGTGTAGGCACTTCCGACAATTCGATGTTCATGCTGTTGCCTGCTGCTTCAGGTTTTGTGTTGCCTGCTTCCAGGCGGGCGATCTGGGCTTTAAGGGTATTGATGGCTTCCTGCTGCTCTTTCATACCCTGGATCAGGATGGGAATCAGCTCTACGTAGTTGACCACTTTCAGTGTTTCGTTACCCATATGGGCGGGTTTACCGTCTTTTTCCTCTTCCGGTACATTGATGCTGCCTACCAGTGTCGGTAATACTTGTTCCAGTTCCTGTGCGATCAGGCCATAGTTGACCGACTTGCCGGGCAGGTGCAGGGAAGGGTATTGGGATTGGTCAAATGCGTAGGTTTTGGGCTGCAGGCGGTTGATGATATCGAGTGCATGCTGCATAGGCCGGATATTTTTCTTGATGCGCTGATCTGAGGTGATGTAGCCGATCGTACTGAAGACCTCGCCGTTAAAATAACCTGCATAAGTCGGCCCTCCGAATGTAGTACTGGCGCTGGCGTAGATACCATAAGCCTTGGTCTTGCCATGGGCGGAGAAATACCCCCCATATCCCTGGTCCGCACTGTTGGTGAACCCACCGACACCGTAGCCATACTGGTCATATTTGGCCTCAAAAAAGCCGCCCATTGAAAGGACACTGTTATCTTCATTCGTGCCGATGGTCTGGCCTTTCACGGCGATTGAAGCGGCTCCCCTGAAGTTATTGCTGAGGTTTTCGCCGAGGATGCTGATATTTTCATATTCGTCTGCAAAGGAGGTCTTTTGTACCTGCAGTTTCGCAATCGGGGTGCAATTGACGGTTCCGATACCAACCCTGTTGTACAGGCTGCCTGCCCCGTCGGCAGGATCTTTGAAAATAATATTGTGAAAGTTCATCGGAATAGCCCTGTCGTCGCTTAAGGCCGCCGCACCGCCGGGATTGTTGCAGGATTCGCCGAGCTGTACGGAGCTGCCATTGAGCGAAAGACCATTGTCGGCGCTTACGGAGCCGCCTCCGCCTCCGCTCTCATTGACCAGGATCACGTTGCCCAGGGCGTCTACCGACAATACTTTGTTGGTCGGATTGGTGATGGCGGTCAGTGTGTTCGGCATATCTTCCAGCCTCAGGCCGGAGGCATTGCCCCATTGCGAACGGATGTGTACCCTGTTGGTCGGTGTGGCGGTACCGAAGCCGAAATCGCCGTTGGTAGAGATCACGCCCCGCTGGAAGGAATTGGTCACCAGGCGTACTTCGTCGTTGCTCATGGTGCCCAGCATATTGCTGGCTGCGGGGCTGATGAAGTTGCCGTCTGTATTCCATTGGCAGATGCTGCGCTGGCAGCCGGAAGAACCGCAGGTGACGGTATCTACAATAAACTTGGCGATGACCCAGTTGTAGTATTTTCTCAGGTTAAAGCATTCAATCTGGATGGTGTTGCTGCCGTTCACAAACTCATTGGGTACGCTGATATTGTGCACCAATGCCCAATTGTACTGCGGGCCTCCGCCGAAACGATAGGGTGTTCCGCCATTTACGGTGATGATACAACTATCGTCGATCATCAGGGTCAGGGTCATCAGCTGATCCAGGCATTTACCCTCGGGAAGGTTGATGTTGACGGTACGGGTCAGGATGCAGGAATTGGGACTGGTACTACCCGAATTGGGGCTCCATAAAGCTAATGCGGCAGTGACGGGCGCCGTAGCATTGAAGGAATTGAAAAAGCCCTGTGTAACGCCCGGAACCAATGTGTATTGGTTGTAAGCGGTACCCGTAGC
>JAEUVW010000138.1 GCA_016786525.1 Chitinophagaceae bacterium | reverse complement strand
AAGCAGCGGCCAAAGCAGAAGCCCCGGCTGCAGCCAAAGCAGCAGCTTTGCCTTCGGACGTCAAAGCAACCCCCGTGGCGCAAGCCATCATGGCCGATAAAAAAGTAAAACCGAACGAGGTCTCCGGCTCCGGAGTCTCTGGTAAAATATTGAAAAACGATGTGCTGGAAGCCCTGAATAACCCCGGTATCAAAGGCGGCGCTACCCAGCTAAGCCGTACCGACAGGCCGGAGAAAATGAGCAACCTGCGCAAAACGATCTCCCGCAGGCTGGTGGAAGCCAAAAACACCACCGCCATGCTGACCACTTTCAACGAAGTGGACATGACCAACATCATGGAGATCCGCAAAAAATACAAAGACGGCTTTAAAGAAACACACGGTGTGAACCTGGGCTTTATGTCCTTCTTTACCAAAGCCTGTTGCATCGCACTGCAGGAATGGCCCGCGGTGAATGCCTACATCGACGGCGACCAGATCATTTACCACGAATACTGTGATATCTCCATCGCCGTATCAGCGCCCAAAGGTCTCGTAGTACCGGTGATCCGCAACGCGGAAAGCAAAAACATGGCAGAGATCGAAGCTGCTGTGGTAGACCTGGCGAAAAAAGCCCGCGACAATAAATTAAGCATGGAAGAAATGACCGGCGGCACCTTCACCATCACCAACGGTGGTGTGTTCGGTTCCCTGATGTCAACACCCATCATCAACATCCCGCAGGCGGCTATCCTGGGTATGCACAAGATCCAGGACCGTGCTATGGTCATCAATGGCAAAATAGAAGTACGCCCGATGATGTACCTGGCCCTCAGCTACGACCACCGTATTATCGACGGCCGTGAGTCTGTAGGCTTCCTGGTACGGGTAAAAGAATTGCTGGAAAGCCCCGAGCTGATGCTGATCGGTAAAGACCCGGTAAAAGGCCTGCTGGGCATTTAAGCTACGGCAGCTGATACAAAAATATCAGAAGGGGCAGGCGATCAGGCTTGCCCCTTTTTCTTTTCTATTTCTTTTTTCTCGTGCTTGCGTTTCGCCTCGTCGATGGAGTGCGAGGTAAACGAATCGTCGTCTTCCTCTGCCAGGTCGGACAGCTCTATATAGAAGCGTTTCAGCTTGTCCAGTTCGGCTTCGGTGAGGTCTTCGATATCCACCAGGCGGTTGCTGGCCCTTTCGCTGGAAGCGATCAGCTCATTCAGCTTCAGCTGCAGCGCCATCGTATCCTTGTTTTGCGATTGCTGGATGACGAATACCATCAGGAAGGTAATGATGGTGGTACCGGTA
This sequence comes from Chitinophagaceae bacterium, assembly GCA_016786525.1. Lineage (GTDB taxonomy): Bacteria > Bacteroidota > Bacteroidia > Chitinophagales > Chitinophagaceae > Rurimicrobium. Next base: position 11,648 of record JAEUVW010000138.1, on the reverse strand, counting down.
TTGATCACCAGCTGCCAGGTGTCTGAAAAGCCGAACACAGGGCCCAGTATGGCCCACAGCAGGACGATGAGGATGGCTAAGGCAAAAGCGACAGGGCTTCCCGTGGCTTTGGTTACCTTCTTGGAGAAACGGTCAAACAGGCCCAGCAGGCCTTTTTTTTCTTTGCTCATAATAGTAGTTGTTGCTCTGATGTACAGTAAGGTAAATCAAAAAAATAAAGCTACTGCACCCGTCCCGATATCCGGATAAAGTTATCTTAATAAATAAAGTGGCCGGGTGTGCCTGTTGCCTGGTACCCGGCCACTCTCTGTTTGTTTAAAGGCAAGACCCCGTATGGTTTTTCACAACTTGTACTCCCCCGGGGCATGGGGCTTTCCGGCAACAGGTGTGCGTACTGGAAATGCGTGATGGCAAATGTAGGCGGCGCTTCAAACGCATACAATACGATCTTCTGCGTATTCTGAAGGCAGAACAGTGAAAAAATTATCTTTACGTATTATTTTTGGCCTGTATGAAGTGTTGCCTGTATGGACTGCTCTGCCTTCCGCTCCTGCTGCTGATTCCTGCCCGCTGCGCTGCCGCGTCCCCGGCCCTGAAAGCCCTGGTAGGGAACATGGAGGCCGCCTACCGCAACCACAGCGACTCCCTGTTCACTTATATCAACCAGGCCCGCGGGCTTGCAGAGCAGGAAAAAGATTATGACGCCCTGATGATCGTTTATAAGATCGAAGGCAATTTTTACTTCCTGAGCAGCGACTACAAAAAGGCGCATGAAAGCTATGCTACGGGTATCAGGTTAGGAGAACAGCACCACCTGGGGAAGGGCCTGATCACCTTGTATTATGAAATAGCGGGCGTGTATTCAAAGAACGGCAACAAGGCCTTATCCGATCAGAATATCCTCAAAGGCCTGAAGCTGGCAGACAAGACATCTGACACTTCCTGCCTGGCCGATGGCCTGAACAGGATCGGTATTCACCTCGAAAGAGACGGCAAGCTGGACTCCTCGCTGCACTGTTACCAGTTGAGCTATGAATTATACAAAGCCGTAGATGACAGCGTGGGTATGTCCTACAGCCTGGAAAACCAGGCCACGACCTATGGGCAAATGAAAAACTTCCGTGAAGCAATTGCCCGGATCAAACTTTCGCTGAGCATTCGCGAACTCAAAAACGACCGTTACGGTATCGCGATTGCCAACATCAATATCAGCGAGATCTACCAGCAGGACCATAAGATCGACAGTGCCGTGAAGTATGCATTGATCGCGGAAAAAGCGGCAAAAGAAGTCGGCTTCCTGGACCTGGTGCAGTATACCTATGAACAGCTCTATATGCTGTACAAAAAAAAGAACAACACCAACCTTGCGCTGCATTATTTCGAGCTGAGGACCCAACTCAAAGACAGTATTTTCAACGCCGAGCGGACAAAGCAGATCGCTGAGTTCAGCACCCGCTTCGATACCGAGCGCAAAGAGCAGCAGATCAAAGTGCTGAGCAAACAAAAGACCATACAGCGCCTGGCACTTTTTGCCGCGGTATTGCTCTTTGTCGTTATGGTCATTGTCGGGTACATTATCTTCAGGAACAGGAAGGAGAAAGAGAATAAATTAAGGCTGGAGGCGGCTTTCCAGCTGCAGCTTCAGGAAGCGGAAGCCCGCAATGCCCTGCAGAATGAACGCCTGCGCATCTCGCGCGAATTGCATGACAATATCGGTTCGCACCTGACCTTTATCAATGCTACCGTAGACAATATGGGCGAAGCAGAGGGTAAGATGCAGCAGGTAAAAGAACTGACAAACGAAACGATCCGCGAGCTGCGCAAAACGGTCTGGCTCATCAACAAGTCTTCTGTGCGGATTGAGGAGTTTGTCGTGAAGCTGCGTGATTTCCTGAAAAACATTCCGCACCTGCACGTTGAGGCGCAGATAGCCGATCCGGAAGCGATCCTTAAGGCCGAACTGATCACAGAGTTGTTCCGGGCCATACAGGAGTCTGTGAACAATGCGCTGAAGTATTCCGGGGCCGAAAAGATCATCGTTCAGATCAGGGCCGATGCGGCGCAGATAGCGATAGAGGTTACAGATAATGGCAGCGGCTTTGACGTAGCCCGGCAAAAAGGCAGTGGCTTCGGGCTGGAGAATATGGAGCAGCGCATGCAGGGCATCGGGGGCAGCTATGCCATAGAATCCCTTGCCGGCAAGGGCACCAAAGTGAGCTTACAGGCTCCCCTGTAGGAAAATACGATGATCGTCGTATCGGAGGGGCAGCCGGAGGCACTTATTTTTGTTACACTAGACCAGATACATATGCCAGCACTTCATATTGCGATAGCGGAAGACAACCAGATGGCGCTCAAAGCCATAGAGCAGAAACTGAGCCGCTTTCCCGACCTGGATGTACGGCTCAAAGCCCTGAACGGCAGGATACTGACCGGGGAGATTGAGGCCCACCAGATCGACATCGTCCTGATGGACCTGGACATGCCGCTGATGAATGGTATCGAAGCGACCAGGGAAATAAAGAAACGGTTTCCGCAAATCAAAGTGCTGGTGCTCACGACTTTTGATGATGATGAAAAAATATTTGACGCCATCATGGCCGGGGCCAGCGGCTACCTGCTGAAGGAAGAGCCGGGCGACAATATTTACCGGGCCATACAGGAAACGATGGATGGCGGGGCGGCCATGTCGCCCATCATCGCGATGAAAGCCCTGAACCTGATCCGTACTCCGCTGAGCCCCAACTCCGGGAAAGAAGACTTCGGGCTGACGGCCAGGGAAATTGAGCTGCTGGAGCAGCTGAAGAATGGCCTGACCTATGAACAGCTTGCTGCCAACCTGTACATCAGCGTGGGAACCGTACGCAAGCACATAGAAAACGTGTACCGCAAACTGCAGGTCAATAATAAGGTCAATGCCGTAAAAGTGGCAACAGACAACCGTTTGATCTGAACCAGGCCTGCCATCCCAGACTTACAGTAAAACAATATATTTCCCGTTTCCGGATTTTGCTGACCTTGCAGCCAAATTATCAGCAGATGCAAGAAAACTTCAGCACCCTGGCCCGTATTGTTTCCAATCGACGCACCATAAAGCCGCAGCAGATGAACGGCCGCAAGATCGATGATGCCGTTATAGAGCAATTGATCGCCCTGGCAGACTGGGCGCCGACACACGGGCGTACAGAGCCCTGGCGCTTTTATATTTTCGGCGGAGCAAAAGTAGCGGTATTCTGCAAAGACCATGCAGATATGAAGCGCAAAGCGCAGCCGGAGCTGACGGAAGACGCCTGGCAGAAACTCAGCGATATGGGTACCCTGGCCTCGCATGTGCTGCTGGTGGTGATGAGAAGAGGCGATCTGCCGAAAATTCCTGCTTTGGAAGAGCTGGCCGCCACAGCCGCAGCCGTTCAAAACCTGCTCCTGGGTGCCGAAAGCCTGGGCATTGCAGCCTACTGGGGTACGGGCGGCAGTGTACTGCAGCCGGAAATGAAAGAGTACCTGCACTTAGGCCCCGAAGACCAGGTGCTGGGTGCCCTGTACCTGGGCTATTCCGATGCGCCGGCAAAGGAAGGTGTACGCAATACGCCCCTTGCCGAGAAAATGAAGTGGATGTAAGCTGCCTCAGGAAAGTTCCTGTCCTGTCCTGCTTTTGTGATCCACGATCACCAGGGCCGCCAGCAACAGGTACACCATAGGGCCGACCTTATCCGTCTCCAGCAGCTCCGAAAAAAGATTGTTGACGAAGAATACCGCAAAAGACATGGCTATGGCCAGTGTCAGGCGTTTATAAAAACCGTCTTTCAGCCTGTGGTACACCCCCTGCGCTTTGACAAAGACCAGCAGCACCAGTACCGCATACAGCAGCATGGCCGGTATGCCCTGCTCCGCCATCAGGTACAGGAAGTAATTGTGCGTGGTGGAATGCTCATAGTTTTCGCTGACATAAGTGCGGTAGGCAGATAAGGTGTAAGGCTTGTAGTAATAATAAAAAGAATGGGGGCCAAAGCCGGTCAGCGGCTGATCTGCCGACATGCGCAGGGCCGCAATCCAGCGGTACAGGCGCTCTACAGAGGACATATCTTTTCCCGCTACTGTCGCTTTCAGGTGATCGGCAAATTCGTGGCGCATATACGTATCCTGGAAATAAGGATGGTATTGCAGGAAGCGATTGCCTTTCGCAAAATAAAACAGCAGGGCCAGGCAAAGGATGTAAAAGCCGGGAATAATGAACTGCGCCAGGCGCAAACGGATGGCCAGGATCACGACAAAGCCAAAGAGCACGCCCCCCATAGCCGCACGGGTAAAGGATAAGCCGATGGCCACCAGGAACAGCAGGGCCAGGAACAGCAGCAGGTAATGAGGGCCTTTTCGCCCTTCCCGCCGGCTTCCTGCAAACAAGACGAAAGGAAAAAACATCGAGATCACGGAGGCGTAATCCACATGTTTGTAGAACAAGGAACCTACAGCAGCATCGATGTAATAAAAGCGGAATCCATATGCCGCATGCCGGACCAGGATGATGCCTATATACAACAGCAAAGGCAGCAGCAGCACGGTAAAGGCGATCCTGAAATCGTGCCTGGTCCGGATGATCCAGGCAGGGATCAGGAAAAAGCAAACCAGGTACCAGGATTTTGACAGTAAAAATTTAAGCGACAAGAGCGGTACGCGGGAGCAGCAAACCGCTACGATCAGCCAGGCAAACTGCAGCAGGATGACCACCGTAATGCTGTTCCGCAGCCACCAGGAAGGCAGGCTTTCCTTCCGGACCAGGATGATCATAAGGGCCAGCAGGTAAAACAGCAGCATTACCGGCTCTGTAGGCAGGGCCAGCGAAAAGGAATTGTTCAGGAACTCAACGTGAAAAGAAAGCGGCACACAGCACAGTAATACCCAGTAGGCGCTTTTGAAATCGTATACCAGCAATACTCCGTATAGTGCTGCAAACGCGGGCAAAAAGCACAGCAGGGACCCGGTAAAAGCATAGGCCGCCACACCGGCAAACAGCAGGAAGAAAGGCGCTGCCACAGGCCTACCCCCAACCCCTCCCGGGAGGGGAAGTCTCCTTTTGAAGCCTTGCCGTACTACTGGATCTTCTGTCCGCATCAGGCTGTTTTTTGGGCAATGCGTGCCTGTACCAGCATATAGAGTGTACTGAAAAGCAGACCCGCCACAAAGCAGACCAGGGCGATGAAGGCCGGTCCCGAAGAAGAGGCTTTGAGCGGCGCTTGCGCCACTTTAATGACCTGGATCAGGGAGAGGTCGCCGATCTTTTCACTGCCGGCATACTGGTTGGCCAGCGAAATATGATCTGAGCGGTCCGCAACGGCCCGGTCTTTCACGGACTCTACATTTTGTATCAGTTCCAGGCCTTTGGCAAAATCCGGGTGGCCGTTGTCCTGTATATGGGCATTCACGATCATGTTTCCCCGTGTAGGGCTGATGATATCGTAAATACCATACTGCCTGCGCATGGCGGCCAGGGAATCGGTCAGCAGCATCAGGGCACGATCTTCTTCTGCGATCTTGGTCTGCAGGGCACGGTATACATCCGCCCGCACCGAGTTATAGTTGATCCTGAGGTTCAGCTCGATCAGTTCCAGGTACTTGTTGGCAATGCGGGCGGCCATTTCCGGGTTTTTGTCCTCGTAGCTGAGTATCGCGTGTTTCTCCGGCGTGCGCGAGATCTCAACCTGTTTAGCGATTTTCTTTTTCAGGATCCTCAGCGCTTTGGGTTTTGTGGTGTCCGTCTTATAATAAGCCACCAGGTTCAGCTGACTGATCAGGCTGTTCAGCACATTGTCTGCGTCCGTTAGGGCGATCAGGCGTTCTATGTCATCTTCGGGCGCATAGTAATTGATATAGCGCATATCCTTGCTGTACAGGTAGGTACGGTCTGCAAACAAGTGGTTCTTGAGGATGAAGGTCGTTTCGGCATTGTAGCGCCTGGTCTTGAACAAGCCGAGCATAAAGCCTAATACGGCTGCGGATAAACCGAAGATCAATATTTTCCTGCGCTGGGCGGCAATGATCCGGAAGATGGTTTTTGTTTCCGTTTGGGGGTCGAAAGACATAATGAAGGAATGGGAGCGGTGAAAAGTAATTTGTAATGGGTCAAACAGTCATGTATTTTTTCTTCTAATGTAAATAAAATTGGCCTAACCGTATATTAAGATCTGTAGCCTAACAAAGAAAATCGCCGATGAAGGGCTTATCGTATTGGCGGGCTACCCTGAAAACAAACCGATGCGTACGCACCGGGCGTAACAGCTTAAGTATTAAAAAATAAATAGTGTATATTTATTAGTGCTAATGAGCCCCCCTATGAAACGAACATCTTTGTTGTTTTACCTCCTTATGCTACTGGTTACCCTACCCGCCGGAGCCCAAAAAGAGAACAATATTTGGGCTTTCAGTGATTCGCTTGGTCTGGATTTTAATTCGGGTAATCCTGTACTGATCCCCACCAGGATCACGGCAAGGGAAAGCTGCGCCAGTGTCTGCGATGCCTCCGGGGCGCTTTTGTTCTATTCCAACGGATTGAAGGTATTTGATAAAACGCATACGGTGATGCCCAATGGCAACGGTATAGACGGAGCCGCTTTAAGTTCAGCGACACAAGGCGTCGCCATCAGTCCTGTACCTGAAGAACCCGGTAAGTATTTTCTTTTTACACTCGACCAGATCGAATGGCCGGGCGGTACGGGTGCTTTGCATTATTCCCTGATTGACATGTCCCTTAACGGAGGCAAGGGAGATATCGTACCAGGCTTTAAGAACAGGTTGCTGGCAAAGGACATGAGTGAAAAAATGGTGCTGGCCTCCTCCTGTAAGGGCAATTGGCTGATCACCCATGACATGAACAAGCCTGTTTTCTATGCATGGCCCCTGAGGTCTTCTTCTGTCGCACTATCCCCGGTAGTTTCTGTTACACCCGGCTTAAGCGGAACGCGTTACATTATGGGAGAAATGAAAATGAGCACGGATTACCGAAACCTTTATATGGTGAATATGGCAGGTTATATTGAAGGCTTTGATTTTAACCTCCGTACGGGTATCGTGGATGGCTATAAGAATATTGACACCGCCAGCAACGCCTACAGTATTGAGCTTTCTGCAGACAACAAAAAAGTGTACGTCGCAGACTTCAGCAGGATCATTCAATATGATCTTGCTCTGTTACCGGATCTTGCTGCCGTCCGCGCATCAAAAAATGTTATCGCGGGCGGTCCTTATATCAGTATGAGGCGGGGCCCCGATCGCCCCGCATCTTTGATCAGATAAAACCTGATCCTGCTGCGCTCTTTCCAGTTGTTGTGATAGGTGTAGGGCAGGTAGTCATCGTCTCCATGCAGGATGTATACCGGGATGTTTTGTGCTGCTATAGCCTCCGTAAAATTCCATTGGTCGGACTGTATAGACCGGATGGACGCGGTACCGGCCTTGTTACTGTAAAACAGCGGCCCGCCCTTTATTTGCTTCCACTTTGTTACATCATGCAGGTTAATGGCCGCGAAAGTAATGCGGTCCCATGTCCAGCGTTCCTTGTCTGACTTGTTTTTGGGAGGCTCTTTGCTTAAGCCGTATTGCTGCAGCTCGGCGATTACTGCCGGCCTGTCCCAGCGCGCCATAGCTGAAGCATTTATGTTTGAAGTCAGGTCTTCAAAACTGCTGTGTGCAGACGGGGAGGCGAGCAGGATCAGTTTTTTTACACGCCCGGGGTAGCGTGCGATGTAGTTCATGGCAAGGAAGCCGCCCATAGAGTGCGTCACCAGTGTCAGTTGCTCCAGGTGCAGGTTTTTCCTCAACAGCTCAATATCGTCTATATGCTTGTCCAGGGTAATGAGGCTATCGGCACAGTCGGAGCGCAGGGACCCGCGCTGGTCGTACAAAACGAAATGATATTGTTTTGCAAAAGGGGTGAAAGCGCTCAGCAAATAGCCATGTTCTGCCCCAAAGCCTCCGTGAATGGCGACCACCGTATCTCCCGCGCCAAATTCGGTGACATATAATTTTACCCCGTCCGGCGCGGTCATTTTCCATTCTTCAGCCTCCGGTTCCCGGATGGCCTGTGCCCTGGCCGGCTGTGTCATTACGATAGGTGCCAGCAAAGCGGTATAAAGCGGCAATAGCCGCATGTGTTGCATTATGCTTAAGATTTTCATGTGGTGTGGGTACAGTTGGGAGAACGAAGTTAAAGTTAAATGCTAAAAAGCCGTACTGTATCGCCACGGGGATGGAAAGGGTATTTTTTGCTTTTGCAATGGCCCGCTTTGGGTGCTCAAAAGGGGGAGCCTTAGAACAGGCGGACGAAGCGGTTTGAGGGCGCAAAAGTGTTTGACTGCCATACCCCAATTTACGCCCCGAAAACATTGCTGGAAAAGAATTATAGCGCCCTTAGTTATACAGCATTTATGTGCATAAACCACGCCTCAAATCGTTTTTGCAAAAAACAAAAGAGGCTGCCTCTTTTGAGACAACCTCTTTTGTTTATCGTATGGGTACGTTTTTACCCGAAACCTGCTCCTTACTTTTCTGCCACCACCATGCGCTTGGAACTGATCAGTTTGCCATCGGCAACAATGGAATAAATGTACATGCCGGCAGCCAGCTGATCTGCTGTAAGGGTAACAGAGCCCTGGCCGCGCTGCTGTATCGGCAGGCTTTTGAGCTGCTTGCCGGAAAGGTCGTACACGACCAATGAGGCGTTGCTGACCTGCTGCGGCAGGTTGAAGCCGATGACTGTTTCCTTGGAGAATGGATTCGGAACGTTCTGCTCCAGGCTGGTACTGTTCAGGATGCTTTCTTCCACTCCGGTCGTTGCCGGGCTCTTTTCCTTCAACAGATCATTTACCTGTTGCTGCAGTGTTTCGATGATTCTTTGCTGTTCCTGCACCGCTTTCACCAGGGGTACGACAAATTCACTGTACGCTATGCTGTAGTTTTCTTCTTCAGGATTTTCCGGTACGTGTACACCATTGAAGTCATATTGTACTTCTTTCGCTGCCTTTTCCACTTCCTGTGCGATGAAACCACTCTGGCGAATTTTTGTAGAAGCGCTGAAATCCTGCTGCAGGTAGCGCTGGCGTGCCTCATCGGGCATATTTTTGGTTTGAAACTCGGTGAGCTTGCGGGTATCAAGGTTATACACTACAGGTCTGAGCTTTTTGATGAATTCCAGGCCTTTTACATCTTCTTCTTTGATGTTGGTTTTGAAACGGCCATCTGAAGTATTTGAGAAAGGGACCTGGCCTTCGATCACTGTCACAGAAGTGTTGCCGATACGAACTTTGTTGCTGGCATTAGTGACTGCACCGTTACCCAATGCTGTAGCATTGGTCAATGAACCTGATGATACATTGGCATTAGTACCTATGCCCGTATTATTGTTCCCTGTTGTATTAGAGTAAAGTGATAAGTAACCATTTCCCACATTAAAATTCCCCGTCTTATTTTGAGAAAGAGAATTGTGGCCTTTAGCAGAGTTACCAAATCCAGTAGTGTTATTGTATAAGGCGAAATAACCGTTTGCTTGATTGTTATTTCCTGTTGTATTGTAATAAAGAGAATTCTCCCCTATCGCTGTGTTTGCATAACCATCTGAATTTGCATAAAGAGCTTCTCTACCAATAGCGATATTTCCACCTCCTGTTGTATTAAAACGAAGAGCTTCACTGCCAATCGCTACATTGTAAGCGGAATTATTATAGTAAAGAGCTTTATAGCCTAAAGCTACATTACCAAATCCTACAATATTGGAGTACATTGCCTGATAACCATTTGCCACATTTGTACCTCCACTTACATTGGAATATAGTGCATTAAAACCTGTAGCAGTAGAGTAATGCCCTGTTGTATTCGAATACAATGCCTCCTGTCCTGCTGCAGTGTTGCCATTTCCCGTTGTATTAGACCGGAGAGAATTGAAACCAACAGCTGTATTGCTGTTTCCCGTAGTATTTGCCCGGAGTGCACCATAGCCTGTAGCCGTATTGTCGCCTCCGGTCGTATTGGATTCAAGTGCATAAGCGCCAAGGGCTACGCTACCATTGCTTGTAGTATTGGACTTTAAAGCTTCCATACCAACTGCAACATTGTTAACGCCAGTCGTATTGGAATAGAGCGCAGCAAACCCCACAGCAGTATTATTTGCACCTGTGGTGTTTATATACATACTTCTGAAACCAAGAGCTGTATTATTCTCTGCTGTAGTATTGCCCTGCAAGGCCTGGTAACCAAATGCTGCATTATACCTTGCAGTCGTATTATTGGTTAAGCTATAAGCACCGCAAGCAGCATTATACCCGCCACTCGTGTTAGCATTTAAAGCCCGGTATCCTATTGCAGCATTGTACCCACCTGTTGTTGAGGGCAATACCAGGGCACCAAAGGCGCTGTTGTTGGAGCCCCCGATCGGCACCGTATTCGCATTATAAGAAGTAGTTTGCGCAAAAGCGTCATTAAAACCGGTCAATGCCAGTACTGTTCCCGCAATCAGGAACATCACTCCAGAAGGTTTCGTTTTTTGCTTCATATGTTTATTTATTTATTTGTTATTGCCTACTCTGTCAGATTTTCGGCTTCCTCTTTATATAATTTATTATCTGAACAAAATAATTTAACTAATTATTCATACAATGGATATGAAGATAAAACGGGTGTATCGTAATCGGGAGACAGATTTGGCGAGCGTAGCCTATCGGCAATAAGCGCAGTGATTTCAGGGTTAAGCGTTGTGCGGGGAATTCAGGAAGGCAGCGGAGGCGCATTCCTTCATTTAACCCTTTGGTTGAAAAACCGGATCCTGAGCCTGCTTAAATAAAGCTTGTTCCCTGTCTGGTGAAAGCAGGGCTGTCAGCAGGAATGGCCACTGTATGCACAGCCCGTCTGAAAAGATATTGGCATATTTTTTTGGCGTACATTTGCGCCATTATTTTAAAGCGATTTCTTCTAAAATTTCCTATACAAAATGAGTTTGTTCCAACAACAGAGCAATGAATTTGCAGGCCGTCATATTGGTCCAAGAGCGGCAGACCTTCCTAAAATGCTGGAAACGATCGGTGTGGACAGCCTGTCTGAGCTGATCGCGAAAACGGTTCCCGATGCGATCCGTATGAAAACACCGCTGGCCCTGCCTTCCGCGATGAGCGAAGCCGAGTACCTGCGCCACATCAAAGAGGTGTCTTTGAAAAATGAGGTGTTCCGCAACTACATCGGTCAGGGTTACTACGACACGCATACCCCCAGCGTGATCCTGCGCAACATTTTCGAAAACCCGGGATGGTACACGCAGTACACGCCTTACCAGGCGGAGATCTCCCAGGGCCGTCTCGAAAGCCTGCTGAACTACCAGACGATGGTCTGCGAGCTGACGGCCATGCCCATTGCCAATGCATCCCTGCTGGATGAAGCTACTGCTGCAGGCGAGGCGATGACAATGTTCTTCCACACGATCAACAAAACGGACAACATTGAGCGCCCTAAATTTTTCGTAGACCAATACATCTTCCCGCAGACTTATGATGTACTCGTTACACGCGCTACTCCCCTGGGCATTGAGCTGGTGAGCGGCGACTACAAAACGGCGGTAATCGACAATACCTACTTCGGTGCCATCCTGCAATACCCTAATGATAAAGGTGCTA
>JAEUVW010000113.1 GCA_016786525.1 Chitinophagaceae bacterium | reverse complement strand
GCTACCGTCCGGCGTCCGTTCAGGAAGCTCTCCGAAATATCGGCCAGGTAGCCTTGTTTGCCCAGTTTGCGCAGAATGCCTTCAAACACCTTGCGCAGTATTTGCCGCTGGCTGGCCAGGTCCATGCGGATCTGCATCAGCGCTTTGGACGCATTGTCGCGTACATTGCCCTGCTCATCAATCACCGTATCGACGATGCTGACAATGTTTTTTTCAAAAGTGATCTTTTCGCTGAGCGCCTGTATCTGTGGGTACAGCTTATTGTGGTTGCCGAACCAGCTCAGTATGTTGCGGATGCATTGCGCCAGCTCTTTCAGCTGCAGGAGCTGGTTGCCGGACAAGGTAGCGCCGCTGACCGCCAGCAATTGCAGTTCTTTCTCCACATTGCGCGTAAAGTCGTTGGGGAAATAATCGGTGCCCTGCATCAGGGAGCGGAACTCCGAGGTCTGCAACAAGGCTTTTTCTATAAAGTCGAGCCGCGAATTGAAGCGCAGTGCCTGCACCCTTTCCCTTGCGGCATCGCAGCGGCATTTTTCCAACAGTAATTGCCTGATCTTCCCAAATTCCAGCGACTCACTTGCGTTAGCCGGATACAATTGCAACATATACTTTTCTTCTCGTTATTCTAGATGGGCAAAGGTAATGGTGCTGAAGGGAAAATTTTCGTATGGATAGGTCTAATAAAAAAATAGCCCTGCTGATTGCAGGGCTATTTTGAAGAAAATTTATTCAGAAAATATCTTCCATAATGCAGCAGCTCCGCTACTGGCTCCTACTGCTCCGCCGATGGCTCCGCCAATGATTCCAAAAGGACCGCCTGGTGCTCCTCCAACACCGCCTGCAGTTCCTCCCAGAGCATCAGCCGCACCAATTATGAATTTTTTCCAAAAACCCATCGGCATAGAGGGACCTCTATCCTCTCTCTCATGCCAGTAGGCGAGAGAGTAACGCCCAACGGAAGAGCTGATCAGTACGGTCTCAATTTCTGATTTTGAATGCTTACGGATTAGCTCGTTTTCAAACGTTTTAATGTTATCAATGGTTTCGCAAAGATTGGTGCCATCATAGTCCAACATAATGGTGAACAAATTGTTCAATTCAGATTTTTGTAATTCACTAGTGGGTAATGAATTGATGTACCCCCTTAAGGAAGACTCACTTTCAAAAGCTTTGAGAACAGGAGTAGCAATTTCTTCGGCAGGGGCAGGCATTGTTCCCCATGACACTCTGTATTCATCTTCAATTGTCGCATCTACTAATCTATATACTTCAGATAAACTCATGTCAGAAGTCCCAGACGCTTCGCAGAGTGCCATAATTCTGTTGTGTTCACTTCCTACAAAATCGTATTCATTTGATGAGTTAGGAACATCACATAAGCTTTCCCATGTATGGGTTTTGGCAACAGCAGAGCTTTGTTTAGCTGAAGTTTTAAGTGTCGGCTTCTCTTTATTGCATCCTACCAGTGCAAATACAGTGAATAGGCATAGCATTATTTTCTTCATAATTGTGACTTTTTTGAGGTTAATTAAATTGAGAACGAAAACCCTCATGCGATGAACACTGTGCACCGTGCTCACCGATAAAAGCGTTTACTGCTGCAAGATATCAGGTGCAGACTTAAGTAAACGCGCACATTTTGTAAGCGCAGGTTTTATTTTTTAAACGATGTAAATCGGGAATAAGCGTACGGGGGCCATGCCAAATGTCCCCTAATAAAAATAGCCCTGTTCTGAACAGGGCTATGATGCTTTCGAGTTCAATAAAATTATCCCTTCAAAAAATCATCCACATTGCTGAACAGGAAGTCCGGGTATTCTTTGCTGAATTTAGCGGTCACAAATCCGCCCAGCAGGGGCCTGGCAGCGGGCTGGTTCAGCTCCGCCGTACTCAGGGGAATCAGATCGTACTCGGCATGGGGAAAGTACTGCAGCACCCGCAGTGCAAGCGCCACACGGTTCATATAGTCCGTGCCGCCGATATGGTAGATGCCTGATTTGCCGTCGCGCAGCAGCAGAAACATAGCGCGGGCAATGTCCATCGCATTGGTAGGGGAGGCAAACTGGTCGTACGGCAGTTTCAGCGTCAGCTTCTGACCTTCGCGGCACTGGGCTACGATACGCGATACAAAATTCTTGCCCCTTTCTTCGTTACCGTAGATATTGGTCACGCGCAGTACCAAAGTGCCGGGTACTTCGGCCAGGCACAATTGTTCGGCTTCCAGCTTATGCCGGGCATATACACTAAGCGGGTTCAGCGGGGCCTCTTCGGTATAGGGGCCATCCTTTCCGTCAAAGACATAATCGGTGGAAAGATATACCAGTCGGGCAGTACAGCGCTTAGCCAACGCGATTATATTGATTGTGCTCTGAACCGTTTTCTGGTAGCTTTCTTCAACATTCGTTTCGCAATAATCCACGTGCGTCAGCGCTCCGCAATGCACAATGATATCCGGTTGCCAGGCGGCAATGTCGTAGTTTTCGGGGTGTTCCGGGTCAAGTGTATTATAAAAAACAGTGCCCTCTGCGGCAAAGGAGAAATAGGAACCTTTTACTGCCCAACCCTGTTGGGTAAAGTGTTGCATACAATTGCTGCCTACCAGGCCTGATGCGCCAACGATAAATACTTTCATAATGGATGTAAAGCTGCAAAAATAGTCGTTTCCGGACCAAAAGAAAGGATTGGCTTTCTATCCTTAGAAAAGCCTGCCCTGTGCAGGTCTGCAACTTATTTTTCAAGGTACGGTATCAGCCCGCCTGCTGTTTGCCCATAGAAAAGGAAATGACCATGATCCAAAAGCAGGCATCGTATTGCAGTCTTCCTGAAAACGGCAGCAACCGGGCCTATTGGATGATCAGGTAGCCGATCAGTACAAAACCTGCAAGCAATACCACAGCACCGAGGAGGTAACCGTAGTGATCCATAAAATGCTGAAAAAACCGGTCCGGATCTGACCGTTGTGTTAGTTTCATAGCATAAAGATAAATAATCTTATTTATTTCTTATATTATTTTTATTTAAACAATTCGGCCACATGCCTGAATCCTGGTCCGGAGTGGCATAGCCCTGTTTAATACCGCTGCATCAGGAAAAGGTAGGGCTGCGGAAAATGGTGCTGCCAGATTTTATCCACCCCCTCCTTGCCGTATTGCTGATCATAGGCGCTATCTGGGTACAGCACAATGGTGTTACCGGTACGGACATAATAATTGCTTTGGTAGTACTCCGGCATCCTGATATCGGGTATTTGCCTGCGCACCATTTTCGATACCATTTTGCCCAGGTAGCGTTCATAATTTCTTTGCGCCCTGCGGGAAGGCCTGTCCAGTTTGTTATACACATGCCTCAGGGCTATATTGTTTGGAAATTTTTGTTTGCGGATCATAGCCTTTGCCCCGCGGAAAGGGTTTACAGCAGTAAAATCGTTTACTGTCTGGATCGAAAAAGGCACATCCGGCACCCAGTCGGCAGTATTGACTACGTTAAAGGCCCATCCTCCCTTTGTACGGTTTTCATAATCGTAGGCAAAAAACAGGTTCCCGGGTTTGGGGCCAGCGCTGCAGTACGTTTTAAAAGTGATATCGGCCGGTAGTTTTCCGCTGGCTGCCAGTTGCCGCAGGTGGGCCGTCAATAAGAATGTGATGCCGCCGCCCTGGCTATGCCCCGTCAGGATAAAGTCTTTGATACCGGAGCGGTAACAGGAATCGATCTTATGCTCTATGCTGGCAGAAAGATAGGCCATCGCGATCAACCATCCGGCATGTACGGCCGCATTGGGGTGTTCGGACAATTGGTAGTTAAAGGTACTGTTCCTGTCGAGCTGCAGGCTGCCTGCAGCCGGTACCATAGCGGCATACAGGTTGGCCAGGAAACTGGCCTGGGTGGCTATACTGCCCTGTACTGCAACAACCGCAATCTTTTTTTGCCGATGCACCCAGAGGTCCCAAATATTGTCAAAAGCGCCCCTGGGAGAACGATAGACAAAGTTGTACCGCTCCGGCATCGGGAAACCAGCCGTATCCGGCCAGGTCTCCAGTGCCAGGTGCACTTTATGATTGATCTTCAGCATTTCAATATACTCCTCCTTGTCAAAGCCAGGTTTGAGTAACTGTGCTTTTCCGATATAACAGAAAAAAACAAATAAAGACGATAAAATAAAAGTTTTTAATGGCATATATAGTTTGATTTCCTGATGCTAAGGTAAACTTTCTGCCAGTTCCCGGTATTATTTTTGACAGACCGCGGTAACTCCGGGCTGGCAAGCCCTTTAGATCCGTTAGTACTGTTGTAAAAAAGGACAGGTCTTTTTTTTATACAGTAAAAAAGTGTCATATTGTACCGTATGAAACTGACACGCGTATTTGATCTGCTGGAGCACCTGCAATCCTATGCTCCCAAACAGGATATCCTGAATGCAAAGTCCGCAGGGCGCTGGCAGCACTACAGCCTTGCTGCTTTCTCCGGGCAAGTGCAACTGGTCAGCGCAGCCTTGCTGGCCTCAGGTTTTCAAAAGGGCGATAAAGTGGCCCTGATGGCGGCAAATATGCCCGAATGGAATTT
>JAEUVW010000093.1 GCA_016786525.1 Chitinophagaceae bacterium | reverse complement strand
TGTTATTTTCCCAATATAGTTAGCGGTGCCGGTGCGGAGTTGCACGAGGTATAAGCCAGGGCTTAAGGTACTGCAGTCAATCGTAAGCTCGCGTTTGTGCTGTTGTCCGACCGGGTCTGAAAACACAGTCCTGCCGGTCATATCATACACAGACAGAATGCCGTTCTCCGGCAGGTCCTGGTCCAAGAGGATGCTGCTGAGACCCGAAGCCGGGTTGGGTACAATGCGGAGGCCGGAAGTGCTTTCCAGCTCCCTGATATAAGTGGGTATGGTATCCGGCTTGGCGCTGATACAAACATCCATACACTCCTTGCATTCTGTTCCGTCTGCCTTTACGCCCGAAACGCAAGCGGTAAATTCACCCTCCCGGTACAGGTGCCCGAGCGGCGAAGCGCTTACCGGTGTTTTATCACCCCAGTTGTAGGTAAAAATGGCCGGAGATTCTGATATCATCGTGATGTTGGCCGTATGCTTGGGAGCATAAGCGCGGTTGCTCGCCGTGCTGATCTCCATCATAAAGTTGGCATTACAGCTGGTATCAGCCGTTGTGCGCAGGATATCCTTTATCGATTTGTCAGACACACACACCGGTACGGAAGCGCTGCAGCGGCCCCCGCTCAGCGTATGCTCCGTTACCCGCAGCTGGTACACTCCCGGCTCATAGATATGGGGTTCAAAAGATTCTGATATATACCCATCTCCCCAATCCACCTGGTAAACGGAAGATTTATGAAATTCCAGAAGCTCAATTTTCGCCATGCGGTTGCGCTCATGCTTTCTCATGGTTGTCTGGCTGTACACCAATTTAAAATCGACATAACAATTCTTTGAATCAGAATCGTTGCACTTGACCACGCAGACATTATCTATATTGATCTCTTCGGTAGTAGCCGAAGAACCGACTACATCAATGGAAAACGACACCTTGACGGAGGAATCCATGATCTCGTCAAAAACACCCGGCAGATAAGGGCTGGTCCAATAGCCGTCTTCATTGGACGGAATCTCCATGCGCGCATAATCAAAGTGCACTATCGGGGCCCGTACATGCACCCAGCCTGTACCTTCTCCTACCGTAGCATGCGCGGTAAAGTATACGGTCCTCCCGTATTTGTCGGAGATGTACACCGTCGGGTGAACGAGGGGCCTTTTCCCGGCCACGCCGTCGTTTCGCAGATTGTAGTCAAATACCAGGCATTGCCTGAGAAATTTTGTACCCAGCTGTTTGTAATCGGTGTTGTTTTCAAAAGCAGAAGTGCCGTGGTTGTCGCGTATTCCCGCAGACAGGGACAAATCGAAGGGATTGGTAAAAGGGCCGGCCGGATTCAGGAAGCAATTGATCAGGTTCCAGTTGCCCATACTGCCATCATTGAAGGTGGCGCAAGGCGGCATATCCTGGGCTTTTGCCATCAGTATGCTCAGACAACAGCAAAAAGAAAATAAAAGTTTAGGCATGTTACAGGCTTATAAGGGTAGGTGAGGAATGCATGCTTTTATAACTCCATAAAAAAAATGAAGATATGAAAAAGTTTTGGTAAAGTCAAGTGTTCTACCGGCCTGCACCAGACTCCAATGAAAAAGAGTGGCCGGAGCGGATCTTGTCTTTCTAAATTTTATACCGCGATACCAGGTGCCTGGAATTACCGTTATTGGCAAAAGCGTTATTTATTTACAGATATGAAAATAGTTTCAGCCAGCCGCTCCGGTATTGTATTCTGCTGCAGCATACTATCTTTTTCGGTGTATGCACAGGACTATCAGGCCTACCATAAGGATATTAACCATGCAGAACATTTATTTGTCCATGGGAAGATTGATTCAGCGCTCTGGTATTATGACCGGGCATTTGCAGCATATGATTTTGTATTTGCCAAGGATGCTTTCATTGCTGCTCAGGTTTGCTGGAAAAACAAAAACGATACTGAGAAAACAGGGCAATACCTGATGAAAGGTGCTGCAAATGGTTTGCATACATCCTGCCTGTCAACAGCTCCTGCCTTGTACAGCTATCTTTCTACCCAGGACTATCTACTCCTGGAAGCCGGGCTCAAAAAAGCACGCCTGCACTTCCTGCAACATACCGATACTGCCCTGGCCAGGGAATGGGACATGAGGTTTAAAGAAGAGCAGGATGCTAAAAACTACAATGCAGATCGTAACGCTTTCAGCCAATACAAAGAACAGGTGGTCCGTAATGTCGCTTCCATTGTCAGCCTATGGCAAAAGCGACGCATTTACCCCGGCGACCGGGTAACAGGCCTCAGCAATGATTGCGAAACGATGGGAAATACAGATGCCTTTTACTCTCTTGCGCATTACGATTGCATGTCTACACTCCTGGACAGCCTGCTCTGGCCGGCGGTCCGCGGGGGCTTTTTGCATCCACGCGATTATGCCACCCTTTGGGAATTTGAACGGTTGCGCACCAAAGGCATCGATGCTGCAAAATATACCAATCCTGCCTGCAGAAGCCAGGTGCGCAGTTTATGCAAGTTTAACCTCAACTGGTTCAGGGATAAAGACCCTTACTCTATAAAAGAGGTGGAGGCTAACCGCAGGGAATTCTGGCTTTGCGAAGAGCAAACAGATAAGGCCATAGAATTATTGGAACAGCGTGAGGGGTACAAACTCCGTTTCAACTACCGCTGACCGGCACAAAACTATTCACATCAAAGCCTTTGAAAACTTTACCGTACGGAATAAACCAATCAACACAATACACCAACTACTTACGCGACGGTTTCGAAAAAGCACTAAAATAATATTGCTAAAGAAGCCCGGTATCATCGGGCTTCTTTAAAAAGATATTCAAACCAAACCTTATCGGTTTAAGCTGTTAATTCAAACTCCTGAAATCCACCGGTACCAGTTTGCTCACGCCCAGCTCCTGCATGGTCACCCCGTAGATCACGTCTACGGCAGCCATGGTCTGCTTGTTGTGCGTGACGATGATGAACTGCGAATTGTCCGAGAACTTGCGGATCATCTGCGTGAACTTACCCACGTTGGCATCGTCGAGCGGGGCATCTACCTCGTCGAGGATACAGAAGGGGGCCGGCTTGATCAGGTAGATCGCAAACAGGAAGGCCGTTGAGGTCAGGGTCTTCTCCCCTCCCGACAACTGGGTCAGGGTGCTGGGGCGCTTTCCTTTCGGCTGTGCATAGATCTCGATGCCGCTGTCGGCCACATTGTCCGGGTCGGTGAGGCGCAGGTCGGCGGTATCTTCTTCGGTAAACAAGGCTTTGAACACCGTCTGGAAGTTCTCGCGCACCTTATCAAAGGTCTCTTTGAATTTGCTGTTGGCCGTCTGCTCTACTTCTTCGATCGTGGCCAGCAGGGATTCCTTAGCGTTTACCAGGTCTGTTTTTTGCTCCACGATAAAGTCGTGGCGTACTTTCATTTCGGTAAAGGCCTCTATCGCGGTCGGGTTGACCTCACCCATATTCTCCAGGCGGCGCTTCATTTTTTCCGCTTCCGCGTTCAGCTCTTCCACGCTCTGCTCTCCGGTACGCTCCTCGTCAAGTATCTCTTCCAGGTCTACTTTAAACTCCACGCTGAGGCGTTCTTTCATCCCCGCAAGCTGCAATTTCATTTCATTCAGCTTGTCTTTGATGCCATTCAGTAAAGTTTCTGCCTGTTCTTTCTCCCGGCGTTTCTGGTTCAGTTTGCCTTCTTCCGCATTCACGGTATTGCGCAGTTCGTAGAACAGGCGGTCTGTCTCTGCCAGTATCTTCTCATCAGCCTCTTTCTTGCGCATCATATCGTACAGCTCCGTATCGCCGAAGTTCAGTTTGCCGGATGCTTCACTGATCTGCTGTGAAGTATCGGACAATTGTACCTTGTTGGTCTCGATCTGGCCTTTCAGTTCATTGAGCTTGCTATGCTTATAAGTCAGCTCCTGCTTCAGGTTTTCCCATTTGGCCTGGTGCTTCAGGTATTCAATATTATGCTGGTTGTACTGCTGGGTGGCCATGTTGTAGTCCAGCTCTACAGCCTTAAAGTCCGCTTCAGCCGCACTGATACGCTCCTGCAAGGCTTTGAAGGCCGCGATGATCTCATCCAGTTCCCCACGGGTGTTGCTGATGCTGTCCTGCGTATCTTCCAGTTGGCCCTGCAGGTCTTCGAGACGCTTGTTGCTGCCCTCGTTGGTGTGCTCCAGGTGCTCCACGCGGTTGCCCAGGTTTACGATATGGTTGTTCAGGCGGTTCAGCTCATTCTTGGTCTGCTCGATGGCCTTGTCGTTCAGCTCCTGGTTGTAGCCGGTGATCAGCGTTTGCGTTTCGCTGATCTGCGTGCGCAGGGTGGTAGTAGAGGCCGTAAGGCTTTCAATATCCGCAGCCAGGCGCTCCAGGTTTTTGGCGCGGCCGATCTTATTGCCTTCAAAGGAACCGATAGAACCGCCGCTGAGGGTGTATTGGCCCCGCAGGGTCTTGCCGCTGCGTTCGATCAGTACCACCCCTTCCGGCAGCTCCATATTCAGCATGCCGGATTCGGTATCGGCAATGTACACATGCCCCAGCAATTGCTGGGCGAGCTTGCTGTAGGCTTCATCTACCGTCACTACGCTGAGCGCCGGTATCGCTCCGGGTATTTCTGCCGCAGCGCTTTTCTGCGCCGCTTTGGCAAAGCGGTTCAGCACAAAGAAGTTGGCTTTCCCTTTCTTGTTGGACTCCAGCAGGTGTATGGCTTTGGCCGCTTCTTCGATATCGTCGACCAGGTAATAGTTCAGGTAGTTGTCCAGCACGTTTTCCAGCGCGGTGCGGTATTCATTTTTCACGACGAATACGTCCGACAACAGGGGTGCTTTATTGTTCCACTCTTTGTTTTTGCTCAGGAACTTGATACTGTCGGGGTAACCCTCCAGGCTTTCCACCAGCGATTTCAGCAGGTCGTGCTCTGCCTTGCGGGCATCCAGGGTACGGTTTTCGTCGATCAGCCTGCTGCGCAATGCTTCTACCTGGCCCTGGGTCTCGAGTATCTTGGCTTTTACTTCTTCGTGCCGGGCCTGCATGGCCGTCAGGGTTTCCTGTTTTTCCTTTTGCTCGGTTTCGGCCGTTTGCTTTTCATTGCCGATCTGTGCGATCTGGCTGCTGCGCTGCGCGATCTCTTCCTGTGTATGCAGGATGCTGCGCTGCAGGTTCATCACCGAAGAGTCGGCGATCGCCACTTTCTTTTCCGCATCAAACTGGCGGCGCTGGTCTTCCAGCATTTCACGACGCAGGTCTTCGACCACTTTTCGCTTTTCTTCGAATACGGTTTGCTTATCGGCCACCATATCCCGGAGTGATTCCAGCTGGTCTTTAGAGGATTCCAGGGTATCTTTTTCCTTTTCAATCAGGCTCTCTGCTTCGTCTATCGCCTTCTGCAGATCCTGCAGCTGTGTATCTGCCGTACCCAGGAAGCCACTCAGGCTGCGCTCTCTTTCCCTGAGGTATTCCAGGCGCTGGGAGGCCAGCTTCTTTTCATTCTCCAGTTGTACGATACGGTTTTGCAGTTCGTTGAACTGCCGTTGCATACGACTCAGTTCCTGCTCACGATCGATCAGTTTTACTTTATCCCCCTCTATGGCTGCTTCACCGCCGGCTACGGCTGCATCCAGTTCCGCTTTGCGATCCTGCTCGGCGCTGTGCTGCTCGTTCAGCCCCTTATAGCGATCGTTGAAGTCTTCCAGCGAGGCTTTAGCCAGTTCAATGCTGACCAGTTTGTATTCATCCTTGATCTGGAAATAACGCTCGGCTTTTTTAGCCTGGCTCTCCAGGGTACGCAGGTTGTTACCGATCTCGAACAGCAGGTCTTCGATGCGGGACAAATCCTGCTCGGTACCTTCCAGCTTTTGTTTGGCCTCTTTCTTCCTGGTCTTATAGATAGAGATCCCTGCAGCCTGCTCCAGCATACGGCGCCGCGATCCTTCCTTGTCCTTGATGATATCGTCTACCATACCCAGCTCGATAATGGCGTAAGAGTCGTTGCTGACACCGGTATCGAGGAAGAGGTTGTGAATATCCTTCAGGCGGCAGGCCACGTCGTTCAGGCGGTATTCGCTGTCCCCGTTCTTATAAAACTTACGGGTGATGGTCACCGTCGTAAATTCTGTAGGCAGGAGGTTGCGGGTATTTTCGAAGGTCAGCGACACTTCGGCCATACCGGATGCGGAACGCGTACGGGAACCATTAAAGACCAGGTCTTCGAGGTTGTCCGAGCGCAGCGACTTGATCTTATGTTCCCCGATCACCCAGCGGATGGCATCGACGATATTGGACTTACCGCAACCGTTTGGCCCTACGATACCGGTAATGGGATGGTCCAGCAGGATATGTGTTTTATCGGCAAAGGATTTGAAGCCTTTGATCTCAAGCGATTTTAATTGCAAAGCAGTTTCTTTTTAGAGGGGTAGCAAATTTAGCGTTTTCGATGAATTGTTTCATTATATGTTTGTTTTGCCTCAAACAAAGACAGGAAAAGTATACCTTTTGTTCAAAGTATAATTTAGAAATAAATATTTAAAGATGGCAATAAAGGTAATGTATCGCCGTTTTTGGGAGAAACAAACTCCATTTTATGAAAAAGCACCTCTTTACGGTTGCCGCAGCAACCCTGGCCCTGTCGCTTGCCTCCTGCGATAAAAAGGACGACCCGATCCCCACCAAACTGCAGGGGTATTTCTACACCCCGGACAGTACTTCATCGGAAAAACCGCTGACTTTGTATATGGACGGGGTCAAAAAAGGCTACCTGCCTTACATCAAGGCATCCTACGACCGTCCCCTGGACTTTGCCGATCCGGTACTGAAAAGCACCGCATTGCAGTTTGAATTTATGTCTGGCACCCACCGTTTCGAAAGCCGGGACGCGGAGGGCAAAGTGGTTTCTTCCACTACGATGTCGTTTGACTACTATAAAAACGGGACCAGCGGATCGGCGACCAGCAGTGTCGGCGGGGCAGGCAGTTCCTCTACGGGTACTACCGCGGTGGTCTGGCTCACACGTTAAGTTCCTTTTTGATTTTCATCATAGCAGATACCGGTTTAGCTGAATAAACGGTATCTGCTATTGTTTTATGCCAAATTCGACTATTTTTACGGCCAAATACACATTCATTATGCAATTTCCAGAAGCATTAAAGTACACTAAAGATCACGAGTGGATCAAAATCGAAGGTGATGTCGCTACCGTAGGGATTACAGAATTCGCACAGCGCGAGCTGGGCGATATCGTTTTCGTAGACATCGATTCTAAAGGCAAACCCCTGCAGTCCAATGACATCTTTGGTACTGTAGAAGCTGTAAAAACAGTGTCTGACCTGTTTTTGCCCCTCGCCGGAACAGTGACCGAAGTGAACCCTGAACTGGACGGTAATCCTGAATATGTAAACCAGGATCCTTACGGAAAAGGCTGGATGGTCAAAATGAGCATTGCCAACGCTGCTGAGATCGACAACCTGCTTGATGCTGCTGCCTATAAAGAACTGGTAGGAGAATAAACCATATGTGGCAAATTTTTACTGCCCGATCTTCTTTCAAAAAACGAGCAAAGTCCATGGCCATCATCTGGACTTTGCTCATTTTTATTGCCTGCTTTATACCCGGCAATGAAATACCCAATGTGCATATCCCCCTGATCGACAAGTGGGTGCATTTTGTCCTGTTCGGGGGCTTTACCCTGCTGTGGTTGCTGGCTGCCCCGGGCTTATCCTGGCGCAAACTGTTCCTTGTCGCCGCTGCCGGCTGTGTTTTCGGCTGGCTGGTAGAAGAACTGCAGGGCCTGCTTTCTTTCCTGGGACGCTCCAAAGACCTGATGGATATCTGGGCGGATGCCCTGGGCGCTGTTTTAGGCGTTATCTTGTTTTATATTTGTGCTGTAGTGGCCTCCAAACGGCACTCCTCTTAGCTTTAAGGAACTTTATGTCGCATGTATCCCGTATCGTATTGATACTCTCCTGTACTGTCCTTCTTTTTTCCTGCCGGAAAAAAGAAGAAGCCCCCCTGCCTGTACCCGAAGGCGGCACTTACTTTTCCATCCGCGACTTCACCAAAGACCAATGGAAAACTTATCACGGGCAGCCGATCCTGATTACACGCCTGGTGAGCAAAAACGATCAGCGAACGGACAGTACTATCCTTTCTGCACTGACGATGCGCTGGAGCGAAATCTTTAAGATCTTTTTTGCCAGCGATATCAGCAACCCCAAATTCCTGAACCAGTACGATTTTGAACTATTCGAGGAATCAACCACGCAGACCCGTACTTTTTCCTATACCGCCAAAGACCCCGCCCTCTATACCCAGAAGCTGCAACTGGCCGCGGACGTATTTACCAACAAGATCCGGAACATCTATATCGAAACACAGGAACAGAATTTCTGGAAGACCACCACGCAAAAACTGTATTATTCACCGATGCGGGTGATCCAGATACAGGTACACACCGACCCCCTGGTCGGCTGGCAAAAAGATGTAGTGACCGAATATAAATTTATGTAGCCCATACCGGATAGCATATGACGAGAGAAGAATTCAGTGAAGTTGCCCCATCCCTGCCCCATCTGCCTGGTGTTTACAAATACTACGACCAGCAAAAAATACTGATCTACGTAGGCAAGGCCAAGAACCTGCGCAAACGGGTCAGCTCCTATTTCAACAAAACCCTGGACAACCGCAAGACCATCGCCCTGGTCGCACAGATCCGGCAGATCGAATTTACCGTTACCGATAGTGAGCACGATGCTTTCCTGCTCGAAAATTCGCTGATCAAACATTACCAGCCCCGCTACAATATCGAGCTGAAAGACGACAAGAGCTTTCCCTTTATTGTCATCAAAAAAGAACCCTTTCCACGGGTCTTCTTTACACGCACGGTGATCCGCGACGGTTCGGAATACATCGGCCCCTTTACCAGTGTATTTGCCGCCCGCGAGCTGCTGGACCTGATCAAGGAAAACATTCCCCTGCGCAACTGCACGCTGAACCTCAGCCGTCAGAATATTGCAAAAGGAAAGTTCAAAGTCTGCCTGGAATACCACCTGGGCAATTGCAAAGGTCCCTGCGAAGGCCTGCAATCGGAAGAAGACTACGATGAGAAACTGCAGTATATCCGCCACATCCTGAAAGGCAATATCGGCGCGGTGCTCAAAGGCCTGAAAGCGGAAATGGGCACCCTGGCCGCCAATATGGAGTTTGAAAAGGCAGAGATCGTGAAGCATAAGATGACGGCGCTGCAGCGCTACCAGCAAAAGTCTACGGTGGTGAACCCGCGCCTGAACAACATTGATGTGGTATCCATCATCAGTGATGATAAAAACGCCTTCGTCAACTTTATGATGCTGCAGAACGGCACCATCATCTACGCCAACACCACGCAGATCGAGAAAAAAATA
Source organism: Chitinophagaceae bacterium (assembly GCA_016786525.1). Classification (GTDB taxonomy): domain Bacteria; phylum Bacteroidota; class Bacteroidia; order Chitinophagales; family Chitinophagaceae; genus Rurimicrobium. Next base: position 5,592 of record JAEUVW010000093.1, on the reverse strand, counting down.
GAGGACGAGACGGATGAGGATATCCTGGCCCTGGCCTATGCGCACCTGCGGGAAAAATTCAACAGCGTGGCTACAGAGCTGATTGCTCCCTTCAGCATAGAACTGCCCCTGGAAACGATGGCGCTGACGGTGCCGAAACTGGGCGACAAAAAAGCACTGCTGGACATGAGCTTTAAAAATGCGCAGATCTTCAAAGACGAGCTGAAACGAAAAAACAGCCTGATGCTGGAAACGGTGACCGAAGAAAAGAACCAGCAGACCTTGCAGGAGTTACAGGACGCGCTGCACCTGCCGGCACTTCCGGTACACATCGAGTGTTTCGACAACTCGAACTTCCAGGGGGCTTACCCGGTGGCGGCAATGGTCTGCTTCCGCAACGGGGTGTCCAGCAATAAGGATTACCGCCATTTCAAGATCCGCACCGTAGAGGGCATCGACGACTTTGCTTCTATGGCAGAGATCGTGTACCGCCGCTACAAGCGCCTGACGGGTGAGGGAAAATCTTTGCCCCAACTCGTCATCATCGACGGCGGAAAAGGACAATTGGGGGCTGCTATGGGCAGCATTGAGCGCCTGGGCCTGAGCGGCAAAATGACGGTGGTCGGCCTGGCCAAAAAGGAGGAATCCATTTTCTTTCCCGGCGACAAGACGCCGCTGCAACTGCCCTACGATAGCGCGGCACATTTGCTGATCCGCCGCATCCGCGACGAGGTGCACCGCTTCGGCATTACCTTCCACCGCAACCTGCGCAGCAAGGGTACCATCAAGAACGAACTGGAAGAGATACCGGGTATCGGCGAAAAAACCGCCACCGAACTGCTGCAGGAATTCAAGTCGGTGAAACGCATCAAAACCCTGACCGAGCGCGAATTGACCCGGGTGATCGGGGCTTCGAAGGCGTATATTGTGTGGCAATATTTTAATGAGCAGGGCGATTTGGACAATCCGGCAATTTGATAATTGGGCAATTCGACAATCCGGCAATTGGGCAATTGGGCAATTCAGATGAACATCAACACAGAGAATGAAAACAAGCTCGGTAACCGTATGTCATCGCGACGCAGGAGTGATCTATACGAGCCACTACATAGTCCTTCTTAAAAGATTTGATCGCCTCTCAACACATCTAAACCTTATGTAGAGATCCCTCCTTGCGTCGGGATGACAGCGTGCGTCTTAGACTTACTCTTCCAAACTGCAGATACAGAGAACGAAGCTGGCTCTTGACCATTTGTCATCGCGACGCAGAAGCGATCTATATACGCGGCTTTAAACCTATAAGGTTTTTGAAACCTTATAGGTTTAGCCGGCCTTACTGGTCCAAACAAAAAGACCCGCCACCAAGGCAGGTCTTTAGTTACTATTTATTGATGAGTTTACTTTCTTGCTTTGTTGCAATTGCCGTAGTCCCATGATTTTTTAAACTGGGTACCCATCACACGGTAGCATACTTTACCGGGATTGTCGGCGCGGTTGATGAAGTCTGTAAATACACGGCGCTTGTCATAGCAGTCATTGCAGAAGGCCTCTACCTGTACATTGTAGGCATCTTCAGGGATAGCGTAGTCCATGGACTGGCCGGTGACCACTACAGGAGAATGGATGGATTTCTCCACACCTTCCAGGTCGTAGCGGATCAGGAAATAGGCATTGTATGCTGCATCGTTGATCAGGGAGATCGTCATTTCGTCGGTAGGCTCCAGGAAGTCCTTTCCGGTGCTGAAATACACCACAGGCTTCGGGTTTTGCTCAGTGCCGCGGAACGCGATGTAATCCCATTTTTTATCGCCATTCACATCGGCAAAACCATTGGGCATACCGGGCAATCCGCGTTCCACCTGGCGGGCGATGCGGGGTTCATCTTCAAAAGACTGGCCGAAAGAGTAATGGATGTAGATGTTCGGTTTTTCTTCGTTGCCTCGGAAGGTCACATAGTCGGCCCTTTTGTCGCCGTCGATGTCATAATACCCGCGCGGCATATCTTCATAACCCCTGGGGATCGGTTTGCTCAGGCTGTTCTTGTAGGGATACAGGAACTGGAAAGGATATTCGATCTTGTTGCCCAGGTAGGTATTGATCTGGTCGCCGTCGTAAGAATCCATATAGTCTGCCATACCATCGGCATTGATGTCGGCAAAAGCTTTCAGCACACCGTCTTTAGCAGGCTCCAGCAAGGCTGCGCTTTTGTATGATTTTGAGTCGAACTTATACCCCCTGGAGAAATAAGCCACGATGTACGGGCGCGCCATATCACCGCGGAAGGTGATGTAATCCCAGCGGCCGTCGCCGTTGATATCGGCAAAACCACGGGGAAAACCGTCGTAGCCGCGGTCAAAATGATCGCTCATCACGACATACTGGTTCGAAAAGCCTTCATCTGTAGACAAATACGCTACGATGCGGGGCGTCTGCGGGTTGCCCTGGAAGGTGACAAAGTCTGCCCTGCCATCGCCGTTGATATCGGCAAAATAGCTGGCCCCCACCAGTTTGCGGTAGATATTCGGGCGGCTGACAATATTCGGAACACGGTCGAAAGTGAGGCCGTTGGAGTAGCGCACATTGACCGTAGGGTTGGCAGGATCGCCGCTTAAGATGATATAATCGTCCATACCATCGCCATTCACATCAGCGAAGCATCGGTTATTTTTAACCTGGTAGGTCTGGGCAATAGACGCTATTGAAAAGCCCGAAAGAAGCAGAGCTGTCAGCGTAATTATTTTTTTCATCCGTATATTTTTATTTGTCCTTTTGGCTGGATGACTTTTCAGGGACATATTCTTTTTTGGAGAAAACCGTCCTGTTTCGCCCCATTCTAAAAAGATAGTTTTGAACAGATTAATCCTAGCTATCGTCAAATGTACTCTTACAAGGCTGTAATTTATAATTTTTAGCCAATTTTTTTTCTGGCGCTCAGAGACCAGCCTATTCAGATTTGTGATTTCAGATTTATGATTGTACAATCTTCAAATTGTTCCATTGACGAATTATCAAATCACTCCATTGACCAATTGCCGAATTAACTCACTACCTAATTGCCATATTGACTATTTTTAGCGCATGAAAAGACTAACGCTGCTTTCTGCCCTGCTCACCTGCGCTCTGGCCGGCCAGGCACAGCAAAACGACTCCGCCGTATTCAGCAGGATTTCCTCGCATATTCTTACGAAAGGGAAATGCTATGAAGACCTGCGCATCCTGTGTAAAAAGATCGGGAACCGTATCAGCGGATCAAAACAAGCCGAATGGGCCGTGGAATGGGGTGAAAAAACACTGCGTGAGGCCGGTTGCGACAAAGTCTGGCTGCAGCCGGTAGAAGTACCGGTATGGAAGCGGGGGGAAGAACACCTGGCCCTGAAGTTTTCAAACGACCAGGATTACATAGACGTGCCGATGAGCTCCCTGGGCAACAGCGAAGGAACAGGAGACAAAGTGCTGAAAGCCCCTATCCTGATGCTGGGTTCTTTCGAAGAGCTTGAAAACCTAAGCGCGCAGGACGTGGAAGGCAAGATCATTTTCTTCAATTACCGCTTCCGGCAGGATTTCCCCAACACCTTCCCCGGCTATGGCGATGCGGTCAAATACCGCTGGCAGTCGCCGATAATTGCGGGTAAAAAGAAACCGGCCGCGATCATCATCCGCTCCATATCCACCGGCGAAGACGACTTCCCGCACACGGGCAGTACCCGCTATGAGGAAAACGGGCCGAAATTCCCTGTAGTGGCCATCGGCAACAAGACGGCGGACCGCCTCGAAAGAGCCTGTACCAAAGGACACACCTATGCCGCGCTGCGCAGCAATTGCGGCATGAAGGGCACAGCTATGTCGTACAACGTGATCGGCGAGATCAGCGGCAGCACGAAGCCGAACGACTACATTGTCGTCGGCGGTCACCTGGACTCCTGGGATGTGGGAGAAGGTGCACACGATGATGGTGCCGGTTGCGTACAGTCCATTGAAGTGCTGCGCAGTTTCAAACAGCTGGGCATACGCCCGAAACATACGATCCGTGCGGTATTGTTTATGAATGAAGAAAACGGCCTCAAAGGTGGTGTGGCTTATGCCGATTCTGCCAAAGCCCGGAAAGAGCACCATATTTTTGCACTGGAAAGCGATGCGGGCGGCTTTGCGCCGCGGGGCATCGAAACCACGATGGACAAAAAGCAAAGGGATAAATTCAAAAAATATATCCCGCTGTTTCTGCCTTATGGCGTATACAATTTTAACGAAGATGGGGGCGGAGCCGATGTAAGCCCCCTGAAAAAACAGGGCGTGGTGATCGGCGAACTCTTGCCCGATTCGCAGCGCTACTTCGACCTGCACCATACCGATGCTGATGTGTTTGAGGCGGTGAACCACCGGGAACTGAAACTGGGCGCTGCGGCGATGGCGATGATGATTTATATCGTGGACCAGAAAAATATTGTGGAGTAAACAATGTGTTATCCCGGGGCATGAGGGATCTCTACCCTTTGCTAAACCAATGAGTTATAATCTACAGATTCCTCCTGGCGTCGGAATGACATTTCGTTTATTGAGAAAAGCTGCCCTCTGAAAGCCTGAAAATATATTGTTGCATTAAACTAACACGCTGTCATTCCAAGGAATGAAGTGGAGTGAGGAATCTCTACGTTTGTCCATTGACCTGACATAAGCCTCACGTTCTGACAGAAGCCAGGAGTGTAATGTACAGATCCCTCCTGCGTCAGGATGACAAACGTTTGTTTTACAACGACTCCCTTCCGAATGATGGTTTATCGTATATCCTTATAATACATCCACACGCTGTCATCCCGGGGAACGAGGAATCTATACACAGTTCAAATTCTTGCGGGACGGCATTTCGCATAGGATAAACGCAATCAGCCTGAAGAACGAGAAATCTATACCCCCTGCCACCCTATGAATGATAATCTATAAATTCATCCTGAGGTCGGCAATGAGCTTGTATCATATTCCGTCTTTTGATTACTAAAAAAATGACCATCCTGAAATAAGGATGGTCATTTAATTATTGACTCAATCTTAACGTGTTTATCGCTTAAGAACCCTGGCATTTACCTGAATACCATTCAGGCTGTAAGAAACAATATAAATGCCTGGACTTATTCCATCAAGTGAGATGACATTTTGCCGTAAAGTGGCAATGCTGATCATTTTTTGGCCGCTTATCGTCATAATGTCCAGTCTTCCGCCCATACGATTGGCCGGTAGCGACAAGATCAATTCATTATCTACAGGATTCATGACCAAGGGTAACACTTCCGGGTTTGCAGCTTCATCAACAGCACTCGTTTGTTGCGGATCGCGCTGGCTGCACAAAGAGTCTATCTCCAATGTGTTGAGCGCGCGGTTGTAGATGCGCACTTCATCCATTGCGCCATTAAAGAAATAAGGATAAGATACATCGTTCTTGCGTCCAAGAAAAACATCCTGTGCGTTGGTGCCTATTTTTTCACCCGGAGCGTATGTATAGCGTAAAATTCCGTTTACATACATTTTTGCATTCGTGCCGTCAAAGGTATAAATGACACAATCCCAATCTCCTTTTTTAATATACGGCGTATTCCCAAACACGGAGGCTGCCGGTCCCCC
>JAEUVW010000086.1 GCA_016786525.1 Chitinophagaceae bacterium | reverse complement strand
GTTATTGATTAAATACTACACAAAGGAATGAAGATCAGCAAAGGGGGGTATTATACCTTCGCAGAGACGGTTTTACATAATATTAATGTACGGTTTTACCAGCTGTTTTATAATATTGCCCTATGCAGCTTCCGGTCTATTCTATTGCGATTTGCCCCCCTTCAGAGGTGACCTGCTACGTCAGGGAACTCAAGGAAGAACTGCGGCTCAGGATCGGCCATTACCCCAGTTGCCATTCGGAAGCGCATCTCTCTTTAACTCACTTTACGGCAGACGAAAGAGCTGCCAGGAGATGGCTTCTTGTACTGGAAAAATGCTGTGCAGGAGTGTCCTCCTTTGAATTCCGCCTGAAAGGTGTCCGTGCATTCAGCCAGGGCACGGTCTACATGATGCCGGACGCAGAAAGCAGGGAAAGATTTCTCGGGCTGTGCGGGCAGATCAGGCAGGCTTCGGGCAGGCTCAAAAAGCACCCATTCTCACTTACCCCGCACCTGACCATTGCACGGCAACTGGACGAGCAGCAACTGGACACTGCATTCCGGGTGTTAATGCCTAAAGCTGTGGCCACCCGCTTCCTGTGCTCGGATATTGCCTTGCGGAAGTTTGACCCCGACAGGGGTCAATATACCATCGTACAGCGCATCCCCTTTGGGAATTACCATACGGCAGCGCTGCCCTGGCAGAGTGCATTATGGTAAGCCTATAAAAACGTAAGACTATTCTTCAGTTGCGTTTTTTCCCATGCCTCCCAGTTCCGGCTTTTGTAGTAGGCGGCCAGCATTTGCTTATAGGCCGTTTGCTGGGCCAGGAATTCTGCCAATTGTGCTGCCGGTGCAACAAGGCGGCTATTGGTACTCAGCAGGGCATCGAAAATATGGGCAATCAGCTGTTCATCGCAATACCCCAGGTTTTTCAGTGCGCTAAAAGCATTAGTCCTGGTGCGAAACTCCCATTTTGCGGAAGCATAGTCTACCAGCCGGTCCTGGCTTGCCTTTTTATCTGCGGTATAGAGCGTGGCCAGTTCATGCCATTTGATGTTGACACTATTCCCCATGCCGAAAACATCTTTTGTTTCCTGCAGGAAGCGATCGCTTTCTTCGGGATAGGCCTTGCACAATTTTTCGAGACTGGCCTGTACGACCTCGTAACTGGAATCCTGCAGCGCTTTGATGAATACCCTTTTCCAGGCTGCACCCGGAACAGTCGATCCTTTTATGGCGGCCAGTTTTGCCGAAGGAGCAGCTGCAGCAGCGAACACCGTACTCAGCTCAGCAGTAGCAGGAGAAAAATCCGCCAGCTGGCTGACCACTTCTGCCTTCAGCTGGTGGAAACGCTCGTTGCGGAATACCTGCAGCAATACTCCTGATTTCTTTTCCGCCGGGTAGGACTTCAGCCCCAGCAAAGCATCATAGCGGTCCAGCATTTCCGGGGCATCCAAAGCCTGGCGGCACAGCTCTTTATAGCTTTTTTTGAAAACAGTGCTCTTCACTATTTTTGAGCCCGGATCGAACAATACAAATGCAATGGTTTTGTGGCCCCTGTTGGGTACCTGCACCCGTTCAGACGCTTCTGCAATCCACTTTTTGACCCGATCGTGCGTACCATCGGTATAGTGCACTTCGAAGACCATAGGCATGCTGAACAAACCTACCACTTCATTTCTCTGCTGCGTTTGCTGTACACTGATCTCGGTAAAGGCCTGGCCTTTTTTCTGCACTTCGCTGTAAGCAACCGTATACTCAGGTTCTCCACCCCGGTACAGCCACTGGTCGAAGAACCAGCTCATATCCTTACCCAGCCTGTCCTGTATCGCCTGCTGCAGGTCGTTGGTCTCTACATTGCCATAGGCATGTTTGACCAGGTAGTGGTTCAGCGCACGCTTCCATTGCTCTTCTCCCAATACATAGCTGAGCATGCTGATGACTGCAGAACCTTTCTGGTATACCCTTGCCGTACCGGCCTGGGAATAGCGGATGGGATTACGGTCTTTTTTACCGGCATCGAGCGCGGTATTCTGCTCACTGCGGCGTTGCCAGTCATACTCATCTTCGCCCAGCAGTTTGCGGGTAAACATTTTCGGGAAGTAGGTTGCATAACTCTCCTGCAGCCAGGTATCGCGCCCGTCGCGCGCAGTAATGCAATCGCCAAACCATTGGTGCGTCAGCTCATGGCAATTGACGCCTACATAGTTGCGGTCGCGGTAAGCCCGCTGGTCGACGTTGAAGAAGTCGCCGAATATTGTTGCTGTCGTGTTCTCCATCGCACCGTACATAAAGTCCTGCACCATGATCTGAGAGTAAGACTCCCAGGGATAGGCCATACCGGTTTCCTTTTCCAGGAAATCTACCATACGCTCTGAATAACGGTAAGTCGGTTCTGCACGGTCTGCATATTCAGGGTAATAATACAGGTTCATCGGTACCCCGCTGCCGCTTTTTGTCTTTTTAATATCATATTTCCCGATACCCAGCATCAGCAGGTAGCCTGCATGCGGTTTACTCATGGCATAATGCCAGGTATACGTATCGCCGTTGTCCTTTTTG
>JAEUVW010000081.1 GCA_016786525.1 Chitinophagaceae bacterium | reverse complement strand
CAAAAAAGGAGTTTTTTTCAGAGAAGGTGATCAGGTAATCGGTATGTTCAGCAACAGGGGTAGTAAACTGGTAGAAGCCACTATCGTCAGAGTGCACTGTAATCACGTTTTTGCCTTTGGGGTCAGAAAGGGTAATGTCGGCCTTTACTTTTCCTCCCCGATCATCACTGACAATCCCGCTGATTGTAATTTCTTTCATGTAGTGGAAGCTCAATGTATGTCCCTTGCCGCCATCATAGACATTGTCCAGCACCAGCATATAGCGTTCTCCTTCCTGTACCGGCAGCGACTTTGAGAACTGCGCTCCTGGCCCCTGGCCTTGCAGTTCGTTTTTGGCATTCATTACCAGGCCGGTAACCCCTTTTTTGCTGATCTCATTGCGGCGGATATTGCTGCGAACGACACGGGCTTTCCCTTGTTGTAATTGTGCGCAAAAATCCGTACCGGTATACGAATACAGGATGAAATCATAATCATTACTGGTATCCTGTGGCGTGATATTAAAAGTCAGTTCCCCATTATACATAATCGTCAGCAGGTACCAGGCGCTGTGGTGTTCTTTTTCAAAAGCAGTATTGCTGTTTTTCGATTGGGCGACGATTTCCTGCAGTTCACCAAAGCCTTTTGGTGCAAGCGTAGGTCCGTAGACAGACTTTTTGTAAACGCGTAGCGGAATGGCCTTATCGCAATCTGCAGCCACCGGTTTATACGCAATAATTGTGGTATCGGTTTGTGCAGCAACCATCTTGCGGATCAGTAAAGTAAAAAGGAAGATGAAAAAGATGCCTTTCATGGGGTGTTTTTTTATTGTTGTGCAATCTGCTTTTGAGCAATAGTTACAAAGACTATAGAACAGGAATATCTATTTTTTTGCTTTATCTGCCTATACTGATCACATTGATTTCTACCCTCCTGTTCAGGTCCATCTGCTCATGTGTCGACCCTACAGGGTAAAGTAAAAAGCGACTGGAATAGCCAATAGCGCTCATCCGCCCTTTTTCAATGCCACAATCCACAAGGTAGTCGTATACGGTTTTGGCCCTCCATTCCGATAACTTTTGATATCGTTCATTATCCGGGTCATAAGTATCACTTTGTATATGTCCTTCGATCCGTATCACCATTTTGTTATGCTTACGCATTAGTTTGCACAAGGCTTGCATGGAAGAATAGGAGGTAGGAAGTAGTAGCGGGCTGCCCGGATGGAAATTGATATTGCCTGCTACATATTTTTTACCGTCAACAAGTTTACGCAATACAGACCGGATGTTGATCATCGTGCTGCTGTCTTTGATCATTTGGGTATTGATCGTTTCCGCATCAAAAAATAAATTTTCTTTCGAGAAGCTAAGGTCATAAGTGAGGTTTTCGACAATGCGGGCTGTAAAGCTGTATTGGCCGCTGTCGTCTGACCGGGTTGCAGCGACTACATTGCCTTTGCGGTCGGAAAGGATAACGTCTGTCTTTATTTTTCCTCCTTGCTCATCTGATAAGGTACCGCTGACCGTAACCTCTTTCATAGACTTAAAGGTCAATGTGTGCCCCATGCCGCCATTATATACATTGTCCAGCACCAGCATATAGCGCTCGTCCTTTTTTATCGGTAGCGACTTTGAGAATTGTGCACCCGGCCCTTGTGCCTGCAGCTCGCTTTGCGCACCGATAGCCAGGCCGGTCACTCCTTTATTTCCAATGTCGTTTCGGCGGATATTACTCCGTACCATACGGGCCTTCCCTTGTTGTACTTGTGCACAAAAACAGGAATCGGTATAAGCATACAGGATGAAATCATAATCATTGCTGCTGTCTTGTGGTGTAATGTCAAAGCTCAGTTGGCCGTCAAAAGCCATCTTCAACAGGTACCAGGCACTGTGGTGTTCTTGTTCGAAAGCGGTGTTGCTGTTTTTCGATTGAGCAACGATCTCCTGCCGTTCGCCGAATCCATTTGGTGCAAGCGTAGGTCCATAAGTAGTTTTTTGAGTAATGCGCAGGGTAATAGCTTTATCGCAATCCGCCGCCAGCGGTTTGTACTCAATAGCTGTGGTATCGTATTGCGCTCTGAGTAAAATAGTGCTGCACATCAATACAAAGAGAAAAAGGCAACTGCATTTGTTCTTCATACAAATAGTTTAAACTAAAAGGCTAACCCATTTAGAGGCATCCTCATCTTGGATCAACTCAATCTTTAGGGCCTGATGCAGGATGATTTTATATCCTTTATTGATCGTATTTAAAAGTGAGATAACATATGTTTCCGCAAAATACCTGCGCAGGAAGAAATGCAGTACGAATTTATGCTAAGGATAAAATTTAATGGATAATTGTTTATAAGTGGTTGAAAATGGGCTATAACTGGTCTGTTTTAATTGAAGAATGCAGGATTTTAGCTTTTCCTTGTATTTCATTTGGGCAAAATCAATAATAGAAACCTACTTTTGCGCGTTCAAACCAGATTACAGCCCGTTATCAATCCTTTATGAAGAGAAGTTTTCTATTTCTTTTGCTTTTATTATCCGCCTTTTGTGTACAGGCGCAGAACTATACCATCAGCGGCACCATCAAAGACCATGCAAACGGAGAAAAACTGATCGACGTAGTCGTACAGGTGGCCGAGCAAAAAAACATCGGTACCACCTCCAACGAATATGGGTTTTACTCCCTGTCGCTGAAAGAAGGCGAATACACCATCCTCTATACCTACCTGGGTTATAAGACCATCGCAGAAAAAGTATCCCTGAAGGGCAATGTGGTGAAAAACATTTCACTGGAAGAAAAAGGCAATGAACTGAACGAAGTGGTCGTTAGTTCTGTCGCTAAAAACGACAATATCAAATCCACCAATATGGGTGTGGAGCGCCTGAATATCCAGCAGATCAAAGACATACCCGTACTGTTTGGTGAGCGCGATATCATCAAGACCCTGCAATTGCTGCCCGGTGTGAAATCGTCCGGCGACGGCAGCAGCGGTTTTTATGTACGCGGCGGCGCTGCTGATCAGAACCTGATCCTGCTCGACGAAGCCACCGTATACAATGCCTCGCATTTGCTGGGCTTCTTTTCTACCTTCAACTCCGACGCGCTGAAAGACGTCACCCTGTACAAAGGCAATATGCCCGCACAGTTCGGCGGCCGCCTGGCCAGCGTAATGGATGTGCGCATGAACGACGGTAACGACAAAGGCTATGAAGTGTCCGGGGGGCTGGGATTGATTGCTTCCCGCCTGACGGTACAAGGCCCCATTGTCAAAAACAAAGGTTCCTTTATCGTGTCCGGGCGCCGTACCTATGCCGATATGTTCCTGAAGCTGTCCCCCAACGAAGACCAGCGCAACAACAAATTGTATTTCTACGACCTGAACCTGAAGGCCAACTATACCCTGGGCGAAAACGACCGCCTGTACCTGTCCGGCTACTTCGGTAAAGACGTGATCGGGGTAGGCGACCTGTTTGGTATCGACTGGGGCAATGCCACCGGTACCCTGCGCTGGAACCACGTATTCAATGCCAAATTGTTTTCCAATACTTCGCTGATCTACAGCAATTATAATTATAACATTGGCCTGACCATCGACAAAAACGATATCAAGATCATTTCAAAGATTGCAGACTGGAACCTGAAACAGGAATTCCAGTTTTATCCCAACCCGAAAAATACCATTAAGTTCGGCTTCAATTCCATCTATCACAATGTAGTACCCGGGGAGATCCGTGCTTCGGCCTCCTCAGGCGTGAACAGCCTGAAGCTCACCCGCCGCTATGGCTGGGAAAATGCAGCATTCATCAACAACGACTGGAAAGCATCCCCGCATTTCAGCCTGTCCTATGGCATCCGCCTCAGTTCCTACAGCGTAATGGGAGCGGGCAGTTTCTACAATTTCGGTGCCGATCGCAGGCCTACAGATACAACAACCTATGGTAAAGGCGAATTTGTCAAGACCTACGTGAACCCTGAACCCCGTTTGTCCGCCAACTACATTATCGATGAAGCGAACTCGGTAAAGGCATCGTATGCGCGCAATACCCAGCACATGCACCTGCTGTCCAATACCACCTCCACCAGCCCTACCGACCGCTGGATACCCAACAGCAATATCATCAAGCCCGAGATCGCCGACCAGGTATCCCTGGGTTATTACCGCAACCTGGCCAAAGACAAGTACGAGCTGGGACTGGAAACCTATTATAAAGCCATGCAAAACCAGGTCGACTACCGCAACGGCGCACAGATAGAAGGCAACGAACTGGTAGAGGGCGACTTGCTGTTTGGCATCGGCCGCGCCTATGGAGCAGAGTTTTCACTGAAGAAAAAAGAAGGTAAACTGACCGGCTGGATCAGCTATACCCTGGCCCGCACCGAAAGGAAAATTGACGGCATCAGCAACAATAATTGGTATGCCGCCCGCCAGGACCAGACGCACAACCTGGCTGTAGTGGCCATTTACCACCTGAGCAAAAAATGGACGGTATCCGGCACCTTCGTGTACAATACGGGTAATGCCGTCACCTTCCCTACAGGGAAATATACGATCAACCAAAAAACCGTATTCCTGTACTCCGAGCGCAACGGCTACCGTATGCCCGCTTACCACCGCCTGGACCTGGGCGCCACCTGCAAGCTCCGCGACCGCAAACACTACACCTCGGAGCTGGCCTTTAGCCTGTACAATGCCTATGGCCGCGAGAATGCTTATATCATCAATTTCCGCGACGATCCGAATGATCCGAACCTGACCCAGGCCGTGCAATACAGCCTGTTCCGTTTCGTGCCCTCTATTTCCTGGAATTTCAATTTTAAATAATCGCTACCGGCGTTTAGCGGAATTGTGCGTAATTTTGTACCTGCATAAAGCGGAAAAAGATGAAAAAGCTGAGCGCACTGTTTGTATTCCTGTTGACCCTGCCCTGTACGAAAACCTGGGCGCAGGGATGCTCCGTCTGCACGCAGACAGCCAACCAACTGGGTGAAAAAGGTGCCGACGGACTGAACAATGGCATCATCTACCTGGCCTTACTGCCGCTCTCCTTTATCAGTGTGCTGGGGTTTGTCTGGTGGAAATACAACCGCCGCGTTAAGTCGTCGTAAGTTCGTTGCGGCGCTTGTTCTGTACTAAAAGCGCCCGCGTCTGCAGGACCACAGACAGGCAGATCAGCCCCATTCCCGCAAAGAAACCCGCATTCAGGTCCTTATCTTCCCGGTAGATCAGTATGGCCAGCAGGATGCCGTACACCGGTTCCATATTCACCGTCAGCGTGATCGTAAAAGAGCTTAATTGCTTCAATGCATTCAGGGCCAAGGTCTGTGCCCATACCGTGCAGCACAGCGCCAGCACGATCAGCCAGATCCAGTCGTTCTGCAGGCTCATCAGCGAACCGGGCAATCCCTGCATGATATCCGTAAGTCCGGCCTGTGCCGGGATAAATACGGTCTCGGGTACATAGTAATACAGCAGGGGCAATAAAGCCGTGATGATGATAAAGCCGGTGCTCATTTCATAGAACACCATCGTGCGCACCGGGTACTGGTGCGCAATGCGTTTGTTGTAGATCGTAAATACGGAGCTCAGCAATGCCGCAATGATACCGAGTAGGATGCCTAGCCCATAGAGTTGCTGGAAACTGTAGATCAGGTACATGCCCGCAAGGGCCAGCATGCCCAGCGCCAACTCTTTTACATTGTACTTGGTTTTGTTCATCAGGGGTTCCAGCAGGGAGGTAAACACGCTGGAGGTAGACAGGCAGACCAACGCAATCGATGCATTGGAAAATTTAATTGCTGCATAAAAAGCGATCCAGTGCGCCGCCATCAGGCCGCCGATCAGCGACAGGCTGCGCACGCCGGCAGCCGGTACCCTGAGCCATTTGCCGCTCCAGAGCAGGATGACCAGCACAAACACTGCCGTGAGTAACATGCGGTACCAGACCAGCATCGGGGCATCCAGGCTGATCAGTTTGCCCAGCACCCCGGTAAATCCCCAGAGCAATACGGCGATGTGTAGTTGCAGCAGCGCTTTTTTCATATCAGGCAGGATAAAAAAACTGCTGCACCTTTTTTAAAAGACACAGCAGTAAAAAAGAAAAGCAAGGTAGGATTTTAATTCGGCAATTAGTCAATGTGGTCAATGTGTTTGAATGTGACGCTGCCAGGTAATTGCGACAATTAGTCAATCCGGTAATGTGATCAATGTGTTTTGAATGTGACAACAGCTCTATATACGGAGGGTTTCCCCTCCCGGGAGGGGCTAGGGGTGGGTTTTTTGTAAAAAGCCAATTCGTCAATGTGGTCAATATGTTTTGAATGTGGCAACAGCTTTGTATACGGAATATTTTCCCTTCCCCCAGAGCCGGATGCCCGGGATGGATGGGTGTTTAGGGCAATTAATCAGTACCCTGCCAATCCTAAATCTCAAATCCTAAATCACAAATGGTATAGTGGGGGAATGCTGCCATCCGGTAACACGAACAACTTTATTGTCCACATTCCTCACATTATAGTTCGCTTCGAAACGTCAGCCGGTGATACTTTGTCAACCCGTTGGCGGCAATAGCCCGTTTGTGTGCGGGAGTAGGGTAGCCCTTGTTTTGCTGCCACAGGTATTCCGGGTGTTCCGCGTGCAGGGCCTCCATATAGTCATCGCGGTAAGTCTTGGCCAGGATGCTGGCTGCGGAGATTGCCGCAAACTTGCTGTCCCCTTTTACAAAACACTGGTGTGCAATGCCCAGGTAGGGCGTAAAGCGGTTGCCGTCGATCAGCAGCAGCTCAGGTCGCTGCGCCAGTTGGTCTACCGCCAGGTGCATGGCTTTAAACGAAGCTTTCAGGATATTGATACGGTCGATCTCCACATTGCAGACCGAAGCCACGGCATAGCAGACCGCTTCCTTTTCGATAATAGGGCGCAACTGGTAGCGGGTTTCCTCGTCCAGCATCTTGCTGTCGTTCAGCAAAGGATGGTAAAAATCCTGCGGCAGGATCACCGCAGCGGCAAACACAGGCCCGGCCAGGCAACCCCTACCTGCTTCATCGCATCCCGCCTCTAAAATCCCTTTCCTGAAATAAGCCGATAACATTCCTGTGTTGTGCGGGTAAAAAAGCACCCATATGCTACAAAGGTAAGGTGATTAGTATTCAAAGCCGTACCTTCGTAGCCGTTCAGCCTTGTTCTGGACGTGCATAAAAGATGAATAAAAAAAATACAGATCCTTCCTATTTCGAGAAGACTTTTGGAAAGAAAGCAGCAGAAAATGACCGGGAAGGCGGAGCGGCTGAGCGTAAAGCCCCCAAAGAGCAAAGAGATTTCAAAAAGGGACCGGATGACAGGGAGGCCCGTGGCCGGAAACCGGCTGCAGGCGAGCGCAAAGATTTTGAGCGTGGTGGACCTCGTGAAGACCGGAAATCTTCCGGGCGCAGTGACGACAGGAAACCATACGAGCGCAAAGAGGCAGGAGACCGCAAACCTTTTGCACGGGACGAACAACGTGGTGAGCGGAAAAGCTTTGATCGTGGTCCGCGTGAAGAAAGGAAATCTTTTGATCGCAAAGACGACAGGAAGCCCTTTGAGCGCAGGGAAGACAGGCGCGGATCAGAACGCGGCGGCGGATTTTTTGACCAAAAAAGAGGCGGGGGCCGTGAGGATAAGCCTGCGTGGAAAAGCTTTGAACCCAAAGAAAAAAAAGAAAGGAACGAAGAGCGGGAAGCACGCCCATCCGAGCGTACCCGCGATAACCAGGTATCCATTACCCGCGACAACCAGGTAAAACCGCCTAAGATCGGGGCGCATTTAAAGCCTTCAAAAAAACGTTCCCTTGAAGAGGAAGACGATTTTGAAGACGACGATATCGTGATGCCGGAGAGAGAACCGGAAAAAATGCCCCTGAACAAATACATCGCCCATTGCGGCGTATGCAGCCGCCGCGATGCGGTAGAGCTGATCAAGCAGGGTAAAGTAAAAGTAAACGGCGAGCTGGCTACCGAGCCGGGTATGAAGATCAACGATGGAGATGCCGTCAGCGTGAGTGGCAAGAAGATTGTGCCGCAGCGCAACCTGGTCTACATCCTGCTGAACAAACCCAAAGGCTTCATCACCACCACCGAAGACGACAAAGGCCGTCGTACCATTATGGACCTGGTGGCCGGATCGCAGGAACAACGCCTGTACCCCATCGGCCGCCTGGACCGCAACACCACCGGCCTCATTATCCTGACCAACGACGGAGAGCTGTCGCAAAAGTTGTCACACCCCAAATACAACATCAAAAAAGTGTACCAGGTCACCCTGGACAAAGCGATCACCAAACAGGACTTTGAAAAGATCCTGGCCGGCGTGGAACTGGAAGACGGCGTGGCACCGGTAGATTCACTGGCCATGCTCGAAGAGAAAAACGAGCTGGGCATAGAGATTCACAGCGGGCGCAACCGCATTGTGCGCCGCATCTTCGAACACCTGGGCTACCAGGTCGAGAAGCTGGACCGCGTGATGTACGCCGGGCTGACCAAGAAGAACGTGCCCCGCGGCAAATGGCGCCTGCTCACCGAGCGTGAAGTCATCCTGCTGAAGCATTTTAAATCCTGATCCATGCTGCTGACTGCCGACCAGATCCACGATGGGAAGCAATGGCTGCCCCAGGGCTCCGTTATCGAGTTGAATGAGCAAGGTGTCATCGTGGCCATCCACCAACACCGGCAGGAAGAGGCCGTGCACTATGAAGGAACGCTTTGTCCCGGCTTTGTGAATGCGCACTGCCACCTGGAGCTCAGCCATATGCTGGGGGCCATACCCGAAGGCACCGGCCTCATCGGCTTCCTGCTGCAGGTGATGCGCCGCAGGAATGACTTTACCGATGAACAAAAAGCCGAAGCCCGTACGCAGGCCCTGCAGCAGATGCTGGATGCCGGCATCGTGGCCGTAGGCGATATCGCGAACACCACCGATACCCTCAGCCTGCGCGCGCAGGATACCCTGCACTGGTACACCTTTGTTGAAAGCATCGGCTTCCTGCCGGAGCGGGCGCCCAACAGTTTCGCCTATGCGCTGAATACACTGGAAGCCTTTGCGGCGCAAACACCCGGCACGCACCAGCTGCGGCAGGCGATCGTGCCGCACGCACCCTACTCCGTGTCCGGCGACCTGTTTGCGCTGATCGCGGCGCACCAGCCGGGTGCAACCCTGTCGGTGCACAACCAGGAGACAGCAGACGAAGATCATTATTACCGCGACAAAAGCGGCGGCTTTACCGGCTTCCTGGCCAACATCGGTATCGACGATGCGGTGTTTACCGCCACCGGTAAAAGCTCCCTGCAATCCTATACCCAACACCTGAACCCCGGCAAACCCCTGATGCTGGTGCACAATACCTTCAGCAGCGCAGACGATATCCGCCATGTACAGCAGCAGTTCCCGCAAGTGTATTGGTGCCTGTGCCCGAATGCGAACCTGTATATCGAAGGCCGCCTGCCTGATGTAAATACGCTGATGGCCACAGACGCACAGCTCTGCATCGGTACCGACAGCCTGGCTTCCAATCACCAGTTATCGGTGTATGCCGAACTGCTGGCTTTAGATAAAGCCTTCCCGCAGATCGGCTGGGAGCGCCTGCTGCGCTGGGCTACGTACAACGGTGCCTGTGCCTTGCAATTGCAGCACAGCATCGGCAGTATCGAGGCCGGAAAACGGCCGGGCATCGTACAGATCAAAGCCGGTCATAGCATTCAGAAAATCGTATAACTATTATGGACAATTATTTCGAACTCTATCATATTCCTGTTTCGTTCCGACCCGACCCGGTACAGTTGAAGCAGCAGTTTTACGCGCTGAGCAAACAGCACCACCCCGACCGCTTTGCCGCTGCGGGTGAAGATGCCTATGCTGAAGCCCTGCACCGTTCCGCCCTGATCAACGAAGCCTACAAAACGCTTTCCAATCCCGATCGTACAATGGCCTATATCCTGCGCCTGGAAGGCCAACTGGAGGAAGAAGAAAAATACAGCCTGCCCCCGGCCTTCCTGATGGAGATGATGGACTTGAACGAACTGTTGTCAGACTATGAAGACGGGAATGCTTCGCTGAAGCAGCAGGCAGAAACTGAACTGGCCGGGCACTTACAGGCCTGGGACGCACAGGTTGCCCCACTGATGCAGGCCTTCGAAAAGGGTGCGCGCGATGCAGCCGTGCTGGCGCAGCTCAAGGATTTCTATTTCCGTAAAAAATACTTGTTGCGTATTCAGGAAAGACTTACTACATTTGCATCCCGCTGATCTGAAAGCGGGCTTACCCTGCCAAACTTACCGGTAAGTATAGATTGCCCAGATGGCGGAATTGGTAGACGCGCTAGACTCAAAATCTTGTTTTCGAAAGGGAGTGCAGGTTCGATTCCTGTTCTGGGCACTTAAACAAAATGAGGAAACCCCACAGCTAACAAGCTTGTGGGGTTTTTCTTTTTACTTTGAGAAACGAAATAGAAACGGTTTTTGGTTTTTACAGAGGAATCTGATTAACTTCGA
>JAEUVW010000073.1 GCA_016786525.1 Chitinophagaceae bacterium | reverse complement strand
CATACAAGGGGAGATACGGTGTATCTCCCCTTTTTATTTTGCCCTGCCTGCCTTTTGCCCTCTGTGGGCACTTTATTTTGAAGATGAAACGGGAAGGACAACATATATGCGCGACCCAATTTCCCCGTTTCTTTTGCCCGCCCAGGTTCAGGCCCACACCCGGGAGTAACCTTATAAGATTTTGGAAACCTTATAAGTTTAAAAAAGCTACCCAATCACCACTCCCCTCCCGGGAGGGGCGGAAAAGACAGCATCATAAAAGGACGCCGACTGGGGTGGGTCAGCTAGGCATCAATGCCGCAAAAACAATATGACCCGCTGCCTGCAGCTCATTTATTATAAAGGGCTCTGCATAAAAAAAACGCTGCCCCGGGGCAGCGTTTCACAGGCTGAACTCACTAAAATTTTTATACGGCAAAGCTCTCCCCGCATCCGCAGCTGCGGCTGGCATTGGGGTTGATAAAGTGAAAGCCTTTACCGTTCAACCCATCCGTAAAATCAAGTATGGTATCGCAGAGGTACAAATAGCTTTTCAGGTCTGTGACCAGCTTGATCCCGTTATCTTCAAATACCTGGTCTTTAGGCTGTATCTCGTTGTCAAAATCCAGCTTATAGGACAGGCCGGAACATCCTCCGCCCACCACACCTACGCGAAGAAAATAATCTTCACCCAGGTTGCTGTCTTTGATCAGCTGCAACACCTTCTCTCTCGCTTTTTCGCTTACTGTAATAGCGCCGGTTTCTATAGCCATGATGTCTCCTAATTAAGCAGGTACCGATTAATGTGCTTTTTCTTCAGCCAGTTCAGGCAGGCCGTTTTTCACCCTGTAGTCGTTGATGGCTGATTTGATCGCATCTTCGGCCAATACAGAGCAGTGAATCTTTACCGGGGGCAGGTTCAGTTCTTCCACGATATCCATATTGTCTATGTTTACCGCTTCATCCACTGTTTTGCCTTTCAGCCATTCTGTAGCCAGGGAGGAAGAGGCGATTGCTGATCCGCAACCAAAGGTTTTGAACTTAGCATCTTTGATGATGCCTGTTTCCTCATCTACTTCGATCTGCAGGCGCATGACGTCGCCGCACTCGGGAGCGCCAACCAAACCTGTGCCGACGTTCTTGCTATTTTTATCCAGCGTACCTACATTTTTAGGATTGCTGTAGTGGTCGATTACTTTTTCTGAATATGCCATTTTTACTAGTGTTTAATGTTGGATGATTAATGTTGAATGCTCAACGTTTTTATTTTTTGTGTTCAAATTTTGAAGGGTAGCGTATTTTAGTCTCTTTAAGCATTATTCATTCAAAATTCACCATTCATTTTAGTGGTGTGCCCACTCAATTTTATCAAGGTCAATACCTTCTTTAAACATTTCCCAAAGCGGGCTCATGTCGCGCAGCTTCAATACCGTATCTGTAATCGCCTTGATGGTGTAATCAATCTGTTCTTCTGTGGTAAAGCGACCCAGGCCAAAACGCAGTGAACTGTGCGCCAGGTCGTCTCCCAGGCCCAGCGATTTCAACACATAGGACGGCTCAAGAGAGGCGGAAGTACAGGCGGAACCGCTGGACAAAGCAATCTCTTTATTAAAACCCATCAGCAAGCCTTCTCCCTCTACATATTTGAAGGAGATGTTGGCTACATGCGGCAGGCGGTGTTCGCGGTTACCGTTTACATACGATTCATCGATCTGCGTGAGCGCCGCTTCCAGTTTATCGCGCAGTGTGCTCAGGCGTTTGGCTTCTTCATTCATTTCCAGGCGGCACAGTTCGCAGGCTTTACCGAAGCCGACGATACCGGGCACATTCAGCGTACCGCTGCGCATGCCGCGCTCGTGGCCGCCGCCGTCCATCTGGGCCGTTACTTTTACCCGGGGATTTTTACGGCGCACATACAGGCAACCTACGCCTTTGGGACCGTACATTTTATGCGCGCTGAAAGACATCAGGTCGATACCGTCTGCCATCACGTCCACCGGGATTTTACCTACGGCTTGTGTACCGTCTGTAAAGAACAGGATACCGTTTTTCTTCGCGATCGCTGAAATTTCCCTGATGGGCTGTACCACACCAATTTCATTGTTGCCGTACATGATGGTGATCAGGATCGTTTTGGGGGTAATCGCTTTTTCCAGCTCTGCCAGGTCGATCAGGCCGTCTGCCTGTACCGGCAGGTAGGTTACCGATGCGCCCTGTTTTTCCAGGTGCTTGCAGGTATCCAGTATCGCTTTATGCTCTGTGGTGCAGGTAATGATATGGTTGCCTTTGCTGGCATACATTTCAAACACGCCCTTAATCGCCAGGTTGTTGGCTTCTGTTGCCCCTGATGTAAAGATGATCTCTTTAGGATCGGCATTGATCAGTTGAGCCACTTGTTCACGCGCATAATCCACAGCCTCTTCAGCCACCCACCCGAAAGAGTGGTTGCGGCTTGCAGCGTTACCGAATTTTTCTACAAAATACGGGAGCATGGTGTCCAGCACACGCGGATCCATCGGCGTCGTTGCATTATTATCTAAATATATCGGGAGTTTTAGTTCCATTTTCTCTTTTATTCTTGTTTAATTTGCAAGCGCAAAGATAGCCAATCATGGCTACTTTGTTTTTTATTTTCTCATTCCATAATGTTATAAACGTATTTTTAAAACTTATTCAGAATCAAATGGTACGTATCGAACATATTGGCATCGCCGTAGAGAACCTGGAAGATTCCATTGCTTTGTATGAGCAACTGCTGAACACCCCCTGCTATAAAACAGAAACCGTGGAGGCGGAAAAAGTAGCCACTGCCTTTTTCCGGGTCGGTGAGTCCAAAATAGAATTGCTGCAAGGCTCGGATGCCGACAGCGTGATCACGAAGTTTGTCGCAAAAAAAGGGCAGGGCATCCACCACATTGCCTATGAGGTAGAGAATATACAGGCCGAAATGAAGCGCCTGACGGCGCTCGGATTCGAATTGCTGAACACCGAACCTAAAAAGGGCGCGGACAATAAGCTGGTCTGCTTCCTGCACCCCAAAACTAGCGGAGGGGTACTGGTGGAACTGTGCCAGGAAATCCGGCCATAAAGAATTGTTTATCAAATAAAAAAGCGCCTTTGAGGCGCTTTTTTCATTCATCAATCTTGTTGTTTAGCTCAGCAGCAGGGCCGATACGCCATAGTCCGCCAGCAGGATCAGGATACAGCTCACCACCACAGCGGTCGTTGAGGCTTTACCGATCTCCAGCGCGCCACCTTTTACATAATACCCGTAGTAGGCCGGTATCGTGGAAATAATAAAGGCAAAGGCCACGGATTTCGACATGGCCACCACGAGGTTGTACGGTACGAAGCCGGTAGTGATCCCCTGTATAAATTGCTGATCGCTAAGGATATTGCTGGTCATACCGGCTATATACCCTCCGAAAATACAGATGGCAATGGACAGGATGACCAGGCAGGGCACCATGATCAAGGCAGCGACTATTTTGGGGAGCACCAGGTAAGTTTTGGTATTGATACCCATGATCTCCAGGGCATCGATCTGTTCACTGACGCGCATATTGCCCAGTTCGGAAGCGATCTTGCTGCCGACCACACCCGCCAGTACAATACAGATCAGGGTGGGGGAAAGCTCCAGTATCGCCGTGTCGCGGGTCAGCTGCGCAATGATGTATTTGGGCACCCAGGGGCTGATGAGCTGGTAGGCTACCTGCAGGGTCAGTACCATCCCCAGGAATATCGAGATCACCAGTACGATCGGCAAAGAACGGATGCCGATATCATTGCATTGGGTCATAAATTCCTTCCAGTACACCTTCGTGTTTTCAGGGCGGCTGAGGCCCCCTTTCAGCATCAGGGCAATGCGCCCGGTGTGTTCAAAAAAACGGCCTAAGATCATACTATCGGTGATGGTTTAATTATCCTTCGTCTTCTTCAATCAGCTTCAGTTCTACTTTCTCCGCTGAATTATTGTGTGTATTCAAGATTGTGATCTCGTAATGTTCCAGCGCAATCTTCTCCAGCATCTTCAGCTCTTCGGAATGGTGGTAGGCAATCAGGCCCGCCAGCGTTTCGTAGTTCTCATTCTCTTCAAATTTGTTGGGCAGCAGCTTGTTGATATCGAGCAGCGAATGGTGCGCGTTCACAATAAATGTACCATAATTTGTAGATTCCACTACCGGTTTTTCATTATCGTACTCATCCTGTATCTCCCCTACCAGCTCTTCCAGGATATCTTCCATAGACACGATACCGGTCACATCGCCCACCTCGTCAGTCACAATGGCCAGGTGAATGCGCTTTTTCTGGAACTCCTTCAGCAGGTCTTTGATCTTCTTGCTGGCGGAAATGAAATAGGCTTTACGGCAAATGGGCAGAATGGATTTTTCCTGGTTGGCATCGTCTTCCATGATGCTCCTCATCAGGTCTTTGGTATAGATGATCCCTTTGATATCGTCCAGTTCGGTGCCGCATACCGGGTAGCGCGAATAACCTTCCTTGATTGCAAAGTCCATCGCCTGGCCTACGGTAAAGTCTGCCGGCACGGCGGTAATATTCTTTTTTGCCGTCAGGATATCCCATACCCTGCGGTCGTCAAAGTCAAATACATTCTGGATCAGCTCCCTTTCGGTCTGCTCGATGGCTCCGCCTTCATGGCTCTCCGTAATGATCATTTTCAGCTCTTCTTCAGAGTGGATCTCGTTGCCATGCAGGGGTTTGATGCCCACGATCCGCAGCAGGAAATTGGCCAGGCCGTTCATCAGCCAGATCACGGGGCGGAACACAAAGTAGAACACACGCAGGGGCCAGGCTATGGCAAAGGTGGTGCCTGCAGGGAAGCGTATGGCGATGGATTTGGGTGCCAGCTCGCCAAACACAATGTGCAGCAGGGTGATGAAAAAGAAAGCCACAGGCAATGCCGCCTTATGCGCCGCTTCGGGCGATATGGACAGGTTGAATACATGGAAGGCGTCTTCAATGATGTGGGTCATCACATCTTCACCGACCCAACCCAGCCCAAGGCTGGCCAGTGTAATGCCCAACTGCGTGGCGGCCAGGTAGGCATCCAGGTTACTGACAATATTCTTGGCAGTAGCGGTAAGCGACTTGCTTACTTTGGCGACATCAATTTGTGAAGAACGGACTTTTACAATCGCAAATTCGGCGGCTACAAAAAAGCCATTTAAAACAACTAAAAAAATTGTGAGTATTAGGTCTGCAATCATATTGCAACAAATTTTTCTGCCCGGTATCTGCGTGTTCTTTACCTAAGAATAAATGCAGCCGGTACATTTTTGTAATCGCAAAGATATGATATGGATTATAAATGGAAGTGCACCTTATCTTACCGGTATTTTAAAATAAAGTGCTGCTTTATCTTAAAATCCTTCCTGAAAAACAGGATACCCATTTCAAAAATATCGGCAGAGAGCGGCACAGCCTTACTTTCACACAGTTCCTGCCAGGCTTTTGCCTGCTGTTCATCTTTATAGATATCCAGCATCACCGCAATGTCATTTTCCGCATAGAGCCCGGGCAGACCGATCGGGGAAGTAGCCAGGTATAATACTCCGCTACCTGTTCCGGGACAAGCAAAACGCTTGTTGTCCCATACCAGCTCAGCAATACCGTAATGCATCGCTATGGCCTGCACGAGCCGTTGTTGCTTTTTGTTCATCCCTGCGGGCAACAGCGTCGCACCCTCTTGGCGAGCCCTGCGGAGCAGTACCTGCTCTATAAACTCATAGACGAAAGGGGAATGAACGCCGTGCCGGCTGTTCGCTTTCAGGCGGTACTTTATTTTTTGCCGCCAGGAGTAAAAGCTCACGATCTTACCCTTTTAAACTGCTGGAAAGTAAAGGAAAAGGCATGTTGTTCGTCTGCCGGGTGCAATTCTTCCCATACCAGCGCCCAGTCTGCCGGGTCCAGTTCTGGGAAAAAGACCTCTCCTTCCAGGGTGGTGTGTACCCTGGTCAGGTATACCTGGTCTATCTCTTTCAATGCTTCTCGAAAGACCACGCCTCCGCCGATCACACAAACTTCTTCCGCCTGCAGGCGCTCCAGGTGGGCAATGGCCTCCCCGTAAGTATAGAAATGCAATACCCCTTCCGGCAATTCAAGCGCCTGACCGGACAAGACCATGTTCAGCCTCTTGGGCAGGGGCCGCCCCAGGGATTCGAATGTCTTCCTGCCCATCAGCACCGGTTTACCCAGGGTCACTTTCTTAAAGAATTTAAGATCGTCCGGCAAATGCCAGGGCAGTGTATTGTGTACACCGATCACATTATTTTCTGAAGCTGCTACGACAATGGTCTGGATCATATTCTTTGTGCGCGCAAAAAGCGTGCGGCAAAGATAAAGGATTGAACGCAGGTGTCTTTTGAAAGGAAAATTGTAGGTTTGAGGGGCAAAACGATCCCTGTCGGCGTATATTCCAACCGTGCATTACATCAAAAAAGCTGTTTTTATTCTGTTTACCGGGATCTGCGCCGGACCTGCTGCCATGGCGCAGCCGGGATTCGGCATAGAAGGCAACCTGGCGGCAGGTCGTATTTTTAAGCATACCGCCCGCTTCAAGGGGCCTATTCCTGCACTTTCCGGTGCCGCCGACCTGAACTTTGTCTGGAAAACCTACGGAAAATCGGAATGGCAGCAGCGCCGGTGTTACCCGACCGTAGGACTGGGCTTTACCTATGCTTATTACGACAATCGGCACTATGGGCAAAGCATCGGCTTTTACCCCAACCTGCAATTGCCCCTGATCGAACGCAAGAACTGGGAATGGACACTCCGCTTCGGCATGGGCCTGGGCTACATCAGCAAAGGATATACCCCCTATGCGCCGGAATGGGATACGCTCAACAACGCGATTGGCGCCCGGATCAACAATTTCAGCCTGCTTTCTTCGGATATCCGGTATCACCTGGATGAACACTGGGATATACAGGCGGGCATCAGCTTTACCCATATGTCTTCGGCCAAATTCCGCCTGCCCAACCTGGGGATCAATTTTATAGGCGGTCATATCGGCTTCCGGTATTTCCCCGCTTCCAGTCAGCCGGCCAAAATCACGCGGCAGCTGAAGCCTTTGCGGAACAGACTGTTGCTGCAGGCCCGGCAAGGAATTGCCGTCTCCACCGGCGAAAGTCCCGGCAGTGCCGCCACCCCGGTTTATCTGTCTTCGCTGTACCTGAGCAAACGCTATTGGGGCAAGAACAAGGTCTTTGCCGGCATCGACTACTCTTACCACCAGAGCATTTACGACTTTATGCGCCTGCAGGGACTGGAGACCGGGAATGAAAAACAGCATGCCTGGAAGTCGGGACTGTTCGCCGGTCATGAGTTTCTCTACGGCAGGGTTGGCCTGCACCTGCAGTTCGGCGTGTACATCCACCAGGCCTTGCTGCGCAGTGCGCCGATCTACCAAAAGCTGGGCATGAACTGGTACCTCATCCAAAAAGAAAAAGGGCTGATCAAAGAACTGAGTATCAGCACCTTGCTCAAAACCCATTATTCCACAGCTGAACTGGCCGAACTGGGCGTAGGCATCAGCCTTTAATGTTAGTACAATGAGCCAGAAACGTATTACACTGATCTGTTCGTCTTTCCCGCCCGAAAAAGGCGCGGCACCGGGCCGCATGTACCGGCTGGCCGAACTGTTGGTGCAAAACGGCTACGAGGTTAGCGTGCTCTGTGCCATGCCCAACTACCCTACGGGCAGGATTTTTGATGGGTACAAGGGAAAACTGCTCATCCGGGAAGAGATCAACGGCATAAAAGTCGTCCGCTCCTGGCTGATCCCCACACATTCGTCGAATAAGCTGAAAAGGCTGATCAGCCAGCTGAGCTATATCGGCTCGCTTTTGTTCCTGGCAGGCCGGCAACTGGTCAAAACCAAACCGGATATCGTCTTTGTCAGCAGCCCCCCCTTCGTGACCGGCTACCTGGGTTGCCTGATGGCCAAAAAACGAACGGCGGCGAAAGTCATCCTGAATGTCAGCGATCTCTGGCCTAAGACCGCTTATGAACTGGGATTCCTGAAAGATGGCCCCTTGTATCGTTTCCTGCTGCGGAAGGAGCAACAGATGTACCGGAAGGCGGACGCTTTTACGACTCAGTCTGAAGAAACGGGGCGTCATATCCGGCAATTTTTTCCTGACGCTGCGCTGTTCCTGTACCGCAACCTGCAGCCCTGCGTACCCCAGGCCCTGCTGCCGCGCCCTGGGGGCAAACGCAAAATCGTGTATGCCGGGCTTTTAGGCATCGCGCAGGGCGTATTCGAAATCGTCAAAGCAATTGACTTTGCCGCCCTGGATACGGAGCTCCATATCTATGGGCAGGGGCACGATCTGCAGGCAATACAGGACTGGATCAGTCGGGAGCCCGCCAGGGGCATTGTTTACAAAGGCTCTGTGGCTGCAGACCAGGTACCCGAAGTCCTTAGCCGGTACCATGCGATGCTGATCCCGCTTACACAGCACCTGGAAGGGGCCGTACCTTCAAAAATATTTAATGCGATCGCCAATGGGCTGCCGGTACTCTTCAGCGGGGATGGCGAAGGCGCCGATATTGTCCGCCAGACCGGTACAGGCCTGGTCAGTAAAGCAGGGGATTTTGCAGGTTTGCAAAAAAATATCGGCGTGCTGGCCGGTTTCTCCACAGAACAATACGAAAAAATAAGGCAGCAATGCCTGGCCTGTTGCAAAGAGACATTTAACAAAAGCATTCAGGATGAATCATTTATACAATTCATCAGCAAGATCTGAAGCCGTAATCAAATTTTCTCAAAAAAAATATGGGATTTACGGGTTACCTTTTCTTCCTTCGGGTATTAATGGGAAAATAAACTTTTAAAACAACAATTATGAAATTGGTAAAAATCAGCATCGTTGCCCTTTCTATGGGTCTGTTCTTGGCTTCTTGCGGTGGTAACTCTACAGAAACTGCTCCTGCTGCAGATACAACTGTAACTACTACTACTACTGTTGTAGAAGAGCCAGTTGCAACTCCAACTGTAGATACAGCAGCTGCTGCTACAACTACAACTGTAGATACTACTAAAGCTCCAGCTGCTCACTAATTCTTAGTGAATTGCAGAGAAAGGCATTGATTTAATGCTATTTTTGATAAAGGCTTCGAATTTTCGGAGCCTTTATCTTTTTTGTATATTTATCGCACATGGCAAAAAGTAAAAAGACTAAGGGAAATGCTTTGTGGCGCTTTGTCAAAAAGACAGTGCTGATACTTTTCGTTTCCTCTATCGTGTATTTGCTACTCTGTAAATGGATCATGCCCCCCATCACCCTCACACAATTAGGTGCTGTAGTGAGTGGGGACGGCCTCAAAAGAGATTATGTTTCCTGGGACGCCATTTCCACCAATGTAAAGCTGGCGGCCATTGCATCCGAAGACCAGCTTTTTGCCGAACACGGCGGCTTTGACTGGAAAGCCATTGAAAAAAGCATGGATCCCGGTCAGAAAAAAAAGAAAAAAAGGGCATTGGGCGCTGCGGCCAGTACCATCAGCCAGCAAACGGCGAAAAACGTTTTTTTATGGCAGGGTTCAGGGTGGAGCCGTTATGCCCGAAAGGTACCTGAGTTGTTTTATACCAAAATGATCGAATGGGTATGGGGCAAACAACGCATTATGGAAGTGTACCTGAATACCATCGAAATGGGCAGGGGTATCTACGGTATTGAGGCTGCCGCACAGCAGTATTTTCATAAACCGGCCAGCCGCCTGAGCAAACAGGAAGCCGCCATGATCATTGCCTGCCTGCCCAATCCTAAAAAATTTACCGTGGTGCCCCTGAGCAAGCGGGTGGCCTGGCGCTACCCTAAGATCATGAAGCAGATGAATAACCTGGATGGCGATAAAGATGTGGCAGAGCTGATCCGCTGATGCAACCTGAAGGCTTATCACTGATGCTCTGGCAAACCCACCCCGACCGGCATTTTTTTACGATTCTATCGCTCTCCGCCCCTCCGGGGAGGGGAATGATGGTTGCGCGGGGGTTCCCCCAAACCTATAAGGTTTTCAAAACCTTATAGGTTTTAAACGGAAAGGGCGCTGCAGTTGCAGCGCCCTTCTTTTAGTTGACCGGGAGAAACCCGGATTTGTGTCTTTAGAATTTGGGATTGTTGGGACAGAGGTACTGGATCTTCTTGTTGGGCGGGATGCGCAACAGGTATACCAGCGAAGCCTCTACACCGCCCTGTCCCTTCGTGGCCGCACTCAGGGCCGAAGAGTTCACATCGTAGGAGAAACCGAAGCGGATGTCCCAGTACTCGGCCGCTACATAGGGGATGTATGCATCGTTGGTGCGGTACAGCAAGCCTGCATAGAAGATCGGTGTCTTGTCAAACTCGCGGTAGCTGCGGCCGATCGTCAGGATCGTGCCGAACACACCCTCGGAAGCCTCTTCCTGCTTCGTGTACAGGCCCAGCAGGCTGATGCTGAACATGTCGGCCAGGCGGGCCTCATACACACCGTTGATCGTCAGCCGCGTCGGTACCGTCAGCTGTGTATTGCTCATAAAGGTCACCTTCGGTGAGGCCAGGTGGAATGCCGATGCTCCCAGGTAAAACTGGTTCTTCTCATTGAAGCGTGCCTTGAACACGATACCCGCTGCCGCATCAAAGTAATTGCGCCTCAGGCCGTTGTTGCCGCTGCCCGCATCCCCGGAAGTCTGCGAAAAGTGGCCGTACTGGTCCAGCTGGTCGTTGAAGATCAGCTTCGTGCCGTCGATGCTGCGCTGCGCATAAGTACCCTGAAGGCCCACACCGATCGAGTAATTGCCCTCCTTGTCCAGGGACTTGTGGTAGGCTGTGCTCACACTCACATAGTTGTTGGTCAGCAGGCCGTCGGCCACGCGGTCGCTCATCGCCATCAGGCCCACACCCAGGCGGTCGCCCGCAGGCAGCTTGCTCTGCAGGATGATCCCATCCAGGGAGGCCGTGGTGGTGCTGAACGCATTGTTGATGCTGGACCATTGGCTGCGGTGGTTCACCATAGCCCGGGCCGTACCGTCCATAAAGCCCGTCAGGCCGGGATTCACCGACAGCGGGGACACAAAGTACTGGGAAAAGTGCGCATCCTGGCTGCGGGCGCTCAAAGCCTGCAGGGCCAGTAAAGCAATAAG
>JAEUVW010000071.1 GCA_016786525.1 Chitinophagaceae bacterium | reverse complement strand
TTCTGGAACTCAATACCGATAGACACGCCTTTGGCGGCGCACAGGAAACTATCTTTCTGGCAGGTAATGCGGCCACCCAGGCGCAGCAGGTCCAGGGGGATGATCTTACCGGGATAGGGAGAGGCAAACGAAACATGTTTCTTACCCTGGCCTACATTGGTATAAGTGGTCATGAACAGGCTTTCCCCGGTCAGGACACGCTTACCCGCACTGAACAGTTTACCCAGGAAATTGGAATTTTGCTGGTTGTGGCTGCCATCGCCGAAAATGGTGGACATCTCAATGCCTTCATCCATCATCATAAAGGATCCGGGCTCGGCAATGGCCGTTTCGTTGGGATCCAGTTCCACCTCTACATACTGCATCTCTTCACCGACAATGCGGTAGTCTATTTCGTGATTATTGATCATAGTTTAATTTGTTTTGTGTACCAAAGCTATAGCATAGGCATGCTACAGGCATCAGCAAGGTGTGAATTTTCGGTGAAAAATCAGTCAACATGTTTCAGCCTGATCAGGAAGCTTGCAGGGAAATCAGGGCTTGCTGAAGGTGAAGGAAGATTGATTGTTTGCCATTCCGCTGTCGTACGCAACGCTTGCAGCTTACCGTTCGTCCTGACGCTTACCGGCAATTCAAAACCGTCTGTAACATCCACAAAACGATATTGAAGTTTCTTTCCTTTTTGACGCCACTGCAGTTCCGGTATCATCGTGCTGCGCAGGTACTGTTCGAAGATGGGTTTCAAGTGCAGGCCGGAAAAGCTGATGATAAAATCTTCCATCTGCTTTGTAGTGATCTGCCGGTGATAGAATGTGTCGTTCATTTTGTGCAACATGGCCCGGAATTTTTCATCGTCGTTCATCAGCAGGCGTATGGTATGCACCAGCGCACTACCCTTGTCGTATTTGTCGCCGCTGCCGGCATCATTGACGCCATAGGTACCGATCACATTCCGGTCGTTGGTAATGTTCTTCCATTCGCCACGGGTGTATTCGAAGGCTTTTTCCTTACCGAACCAATATTCGGCAAACAAGGTTTCGGAATAGGTCGTAAAGCCTTCATGGATCCAGTTGTCGGCAATGTCTGCCGCTGTGATGCTGTTGCCGAACCATTCGTGCCCGCTTTCATGCACGATGATAAAGTCGAAGAGCAGCCCTACGCCGGTACCGCTGCGGTCTTTACCCTGGTAGCCCATCTGGTACTTATTGCCGTAGGCAATGGCACTTTGGTGCTCCATGCCCAGGAAAGGGGCTTCCACGATCTTGTAGCCGTCTTCGTAAAAAGGGTAAGGTCCAAACCAGTATTCAAAGGCCTGCAACATTTGCTTGACTTGTTTGAACTGTTCTTTGGCTTTTGCTTCATGATAACGCAATGGATTATAACTCAGATTGAGTATTCCCTTTTTTCCCTGAAAGGTATCTGCCCAAGACAGATAATTTCCATGATAGAAGGTGACATTGTAAGTATTAATAGGGTTTTTGACTTCCCAAACGCCTGAAAGACGTAGTTCTGGCATGCCTAACACTTCAATACGAATAGAATCTATATTCGCTTGCCCATTCATTATTTGATTTACTTCGTCAGGTTCAAATTGGGCTGAATATAGCACCATTCCGTAATCCGGCTCATCCCCTTGGTAGTCTTTACAGGGCCACCAGCTACTGGCTCCGAGTCCCTGGCAGGCAACAGAGTTCCAGGGATTCCCTAAACTATCTTTAGTCCAGATAAAACCACCATCCCAAGGCGGTTTTATTGCTTCGCGTGGTTTGCCATGATAATACAGTGTAATGGTGTAATATTCTTGGGGTCTTAATCTCGCAAAACGAAAATCTAGCCAATAAACATTTCCCTCTCTTATAAAGTTGACTTTTTGATGATCGGCTATCAAAACAGAGTCCAATACCATTGGTTGCTGTAGATCAATTTGCAAGGAATCTTTCTCCTTATCAATCACTCTAATCTGCATTATATTTCGTCCACTCACAGTTTTGCTAGTAGTATCAATACTAAACTGCAGGTTATAATGCTGCACATCCCACCAATCCCGGCCACGGCCGTTACCACCGCGCAGGCTGTCCTGCCGGTTAAAAGCAAACAGGGCGTTTGCGCTAAGCAAACACCCTGTCAGTATTGTGATCAGTTTGACTGAAAGATTCATGAATCTCAATTAGTGGTTATGACCATCGCCGGGACCATGTTGCATGGCCGGAGCATCGCCTTTTTGCAGATCTTTTACTTCCACGTCAAACACCAGTACGGCATTGGCGGGGATCGCCGGGCTCGGGCTTCTTTCGCCGTAAGCCATAGGGCTGGGGATATACAAAGTAGCTTTCGTGCCTTTTTTCATCAAGCCCACACCTACATCCCATCCGGGGATCACCTGTCCCTGACCCAGGGAGAAGCTAAACGGTTCTACGTGGTGGAAAGCGCTGTCGACGTTAGAGTCGAAGGTTTTACCATCCAGTGTTTTACCGGTGTAGTTTACAGTTACTTTTTGTCCGGAACGGGCAGTGTCGCCAAGACCCGTTTTCGTGATCCTGTAGTACAGGCCGGATGGGTGTTTGATGGCTTTCACATTGTTTTTGGCCAGGTAGTCTTTGATGAGTTTCTCATCAGTAGCCATCTGTGCTTTTCCTTTTTCTGCTTTTTCCTTAAAGGCGTCTGCTTGTTTCTTTTGTTTGACCACCACTACGTCCTGGTCAAACCACATGCTGCCGCCTTTTTTCATCCAGGGCAGTTCAGGAGCACCCATTTTCAAAACTGTATCCAGGGGCATGCGGAAAGTAGCGCTGTCGCCTTCGCTCAGCAACTGGAATCCGTCCATCAGGTCGTAGCGGGGCTGCTGCGATGGCCTTACCTGCAGTTCGAAGGGTTCGTTGTTGTTGGCCGCGCGGGAGCTGAACAGTACGCTGTCACCCACACGGGCACGGGTGTGAATCGTAATAAAATCACCTACGGTCGGCGTGCTGCCGGGTGCATCTTTCCAGATGCGGAATTGTAAGCCATTGCTGACTTCCGTCCAGCCGTTCACCGTTTTGCCGGTCGTAACGGGTTGAACAACGAAGCCTTCCTGCTGCGCAAAGCCGCTCTGGGCTACTGCGATACATGCGATTGAGAATGCAACTAATTTTTTCATCGAAAAATTCGGGTTTTGCTTTTTAATGATGCGTTATCGTAGCTAAGACTTATTTAATATCCAAAAGTTCAACGTCGAAAATCAGGATTCCGTTCGCCGGGATTTTCGGGTTAGGGCTTTGTGCACCATAAGCCAGGGGGCTGGGGATATACAGGGTTGCTTTTGCACCTTTGTTCAGCAAAGCCAGGCCTTCGTCCCATCCGGGGATCACCTGCCTTTGTCCCAGGCCGAACTCCAATGGTTCTACGTGCTGGAACTGGGGATCCAGGTTTGAATCGAATACAGTACCATCGATGGTTTTACCGGTGTAGTTTACTTTTACTGTTTTGCCGGCTTCAGCGTTTGCACCGGTACCGGGTTTTGTCACCACATAGTACAGGCCGCTGGCTGTTTTTTGGGCAGTGATGCCATTTTTAGCAAAGTACTCCGTCAGGATTTTATCGTCTGTTTCAGTTTGCGCAGCAGATTTGGCTTTCAGATCAGCTTCGTATTGTTCTTTTGTTTTTACAGACACCATTTTGAACTGGAATTCGATCTTGTCTTCCGGCTTTGCAAAAGTCAGTTGTTTGCGTGCCATAGAGTCGATCTCCGTGCGGATCACCACGCTGTCGCCTGCAGAAAGCATCGTGAAAACTTCGGTAGGATCAGCAGCTTTGTTGGCACCGGGATTTTGCTGTAAGGGCATTTCCAGGGGCTCACCGTTGTTCATTTTACGGCTGTCGATCATAACGCTATCGCCAACTTTAATGATGTAATGGCACTGGATGATATCGCCGATCTTTGCAGGAGTGCCCGGCTCGTCTTTTACGATGTTGTATTCAACACCGTCTTTGGTTTTCTTAAATCCGCCATTGCTTTTGCAGGATGCTGCTCCCAGTAAGATTGTTGCCATTGCAGCAACCGGTAAAATCTGTTTGTACATAAAGTTAGAGATAAATAAATTTTAAATTTGGGGGTGAAATTCGGATAAAATTCGCTTAAAACATAAAATAGTTTCAAAAAAAGATTCTGAAGACTGTCCGCCGGATGCGTTGAAGTGCCCGCCACCCTTAAAATGCTCCCGGGCAAAGGCATTCACATCGAAACTGCCCTTGCTGCGGAAGGATAGTTTGATCCCGTCTTTACGCTCGATGATGAGGGTTGCAAAACGGATACCGGCAATGCTCAGCGGGTAATTGACCAGGCCCTCTGTATCCCCGGTCCGTGCGTCATAGTCGTCCAGGTCTTTCTGGCTGATGGTGATCAGGCCGGCCCCCCATTCGGGGAAAATTTCCATGCGCTCTTTCAGGACAAAGCCCAGGAAGCGCATGCGCTGTTCGCTCCAGGCATCGTATACTTCTTCGTGGATACGGCTGTGCTGCAATCCTTTGTGCATCAGGTCGGCGATCATCTCGTGTACGCTGGCCGTGGCTGCCGGGAAACGGAAGGAGCCGGTATCGGTCATCACACCTGTGTACAGGCAGGCGCCGATGGTCGCATCAATTTCCTTGTTGTCGCCATACAGGTTGATAAAATCATAGACCATCTCGCAGGTACTGCTTTTCGCCGGTTCGCTCATACCGTAGTCGAACGAGGGCTTGGGGAACATATGATGATCGATCAGTATTTTGGGTTGCGTAGCGGCAGACAATAAAGGCTCCAGGTATTTTACCCGGCTGAAGTCGTTAAAGTCCAGGCAAAAGATCAGCGAAGATTCCGCCAATGCTTTCTCCACCGATTTGGGTTCGGCTTCGTAGTTCAGTACCCACTCCAGGCCGGGCGTCCAGGCCAGGAAGTCAGGCACTTCGCTGGGCGATACCGGGTACACCTTATGCCCTTTTTTCAGCAGGTAATGGGTCAGGCCCATCATGCTGCCGATCGCATCGCCGTCGGGTTTGTGGTGCGTGGTGATAAAAATGGTTTGCGGGCTTTCCAGCAGGGGGAAGCATTCTTGTATGGGTTTCACGTAATGGG
>JAEUVW010000064.1 GCA_016786525.1 Chitinophagaceae bacterium | reverse complement strand
GCTGGGGACTGGAGACCTTCGGCAATGAAGAACAAAAACAAAAGTACCTGACAGAGATCGCTTCAGGCAAAGCCCTGGGCGCCTTCCTGCTCAGCGAGCCGGAAGCCGGATCGGATGCTACATCCCAGCGCACTACTGCTGAAGATAAAGGCGATTATTACCTGGTAAACGGTACTAAAAACTGGATCACCAACGGTAGTTCCGCAACCTATTACCTGGTGATCGCACAAACAGATATTGAAAAAGGACACCGCGGTATCAATGCGCTGATCATCCCGAAAGATACTCCGGGTGTGACCGTTGGCGCGAAAGAAAACAAAATGGGTATCCGCGGCAGCGATACGCACAGCATTATGTTCCAGGATGTAAAAGTGCCTAAAGCAGACCGTATCGGTGAAGATGGCTTCGGGTTCAAATTTGCAATGAAAACCCTGGCGGGCGGCCGTATCGGTATCGCCTCCCAGGCACTGGGTATCGCCAGCGGCGCTTATGAACTGGCCCTGAAATATTCCAAAGAGCGTAAAGCCTTCGGTAAAGAAATCCAGCACCACCAGGCCATTGCCTTCAAACTGGCCGACATGGCGACTGCTATCGAAGGTGCGCGTATGCTGTGCCTGAAAGCAGCCTGGCTGAAAGATACCCACCAGGACTATGAGCAGGCTGCTGCAATGGCTAAGCTGTATGCATCAGAGATCGCTCAGTGGGTAACCAACGAAGCCGTACAGATCCATGGCGGATATGGTTATGTAAAAGAATTCCACGTAGAGCGCCTGATGCGTGATGCGAAAATCACCCAGATCTACGAAGGAACATCTGAAGTACAGAAAATCGTGATCAGCCGTAATGTGCTGAGAGGATAAGGAGAAATCCCATACTATCGAAGGCCGCAATTCATTGCGGCCTTTTTTTTATCTAAACAGTTGAAGAATAAATTTTTTTATAAATTGGGAGTAAATTGAGCGCAATCAGCTGTTGCATAGGGTAACAAAAGCTGATTCATCCACCGATCACGCACCAGAAACAACATGGCACAACATGTAACGCTAAAGGCTGTATTGCTGCTTTTCCTGCTGTGCTGCAGCGAGGTAGCTGATGCTCAGCTACCTGATTGTACAAATATTTACCTCAAACAAAGAGATGGTATTTACAACTACAATCCGCTATTGCCGGTATCGGCCACTAACCCCGCTGCAAATACCATTCATCTTCCCCGCGATACTTTTTCAGGCCTTACCATTTCACCTGTGCTGGGCTCCGGCACTACAACCGCTACTTTTTACACCGTGCACCGCAAAACGCACACTTATGCATACTTTGATCCGCTTACCCAGGTTTGGGTATACACCGGTCATGCGTGCGGTGCTGCCGACGCGGTAAATATTGCTGCCGGCGGTCCCTATATTTTCAATCTTGTGGGTGCAACAGGTGAAGTGTACCGTTATGATGGTAAAGGACCGGGTGAGCTGATCGTTACCGTGCCAGGGTTTACCGGCGGAGGGCCTTACGACCTGGTCGCCGATTGCGAGGGAAACTGGTATATTCTGAATATGAAAAGTGCTCAGCCTTTTCTCAAAAAGTACAATGCCGATGGTGATTTGCTGCACAGTTGGGTGGTGCACAATCCTTTGGATAGCGTGATCGAACCCGCCGCGGGTTTCGCCATTATAGGCACTACTTTGTACACTGACAATAGAAAAGCTGCAAGTGGAGGAGAAATCATCGTCTATGAAATGAGGGAAGATACACTGGAAGTGCTGGGTAACATCTTAAATGCTTCGCTCGCTGTATGGGATGACCTGGGTTCTTGTGCCGGCAATGTGTCGACACCCTGCGCCGTAAGCATCAAAGCAACAAAAACCTCTCTTTGTAAGGGCAGCGAGCCCGTCACGCTCGTCGCTACCCCCTTGGCTGGAGGCCCGGCACCTGTTTATCAGTGGCTGGTCAATGGCATGCCTGCTGCTGAGACCGGACCTGACTATACCTATATACCGGCCAACGGCGATAAAGTAGTTTGTGTGATGACCAGTAGTGCTCCCTGTGCCAGTCCGCCCGTGGTGAGCAGTGATACCATCAGTATAGTGGTCTACGAGGGGCCGGTCCGGCCGCCTGTAGTTTCCCCTGCTGTTTATTGCAAAGGCGCGACCCCTGCTCCGCTTCAGGTACGCAAAAATGTGGCTTCCGGTAAACTGTATTGGTATACAGCCGCTACAGGAGGAACTGCCAGCCTCACTGCTCCTGTACCTTCTACGGAGACCACAGGTTCATTCACCTACTATGTTTCTGAAGGCAACGGAGATTGTGAAAGCCAACGGGTACCACTGGTGGTCACGGTTACTGAATTGATCGTGTCCGGTGAAGATCGTGGACATCCTGCATCGTGGACCGGCACAGACGGCTTTATCCGGTTCAAGACCAACCAGGCCAACGAGGTGTTTAAGATAGCTTACCGTAAGGACAATGAGCCGCAAGTTGTGCTGACCATCACTTCTGACGCTTCGGGCTATATTACTATTCCCGGGCTGGAAGGCGGAGTCTATACGGAGATGACCATTACGAATGCCAATGCTTGTGCCGTCGTCTATTCCGAAGCCATTGAGCTGGGCTTCTGCGACGGCTCACGCGTGCCGATGCCCAATTCCTTTACCCCGAACGGCGATCATATCAACGATGTATTCTATGTGCGCGGCAGCGGCTTTACTGTCAGGAGATTTTATATCTACAACCGCCTGGGCAACCTGGTCTTCTCAAAAGAAAATTTTCCGCCGAACGATCCGCAATACGGATGGGATGGCAAGATGAACGGCAAAGTGATCAGTGATACAGACGGTTTTGTCTATATGCTGGAAACGGTATGCCTGGGTACGAATACGCCTTTATTGACAAAAGGTGCGGTACTGATGATCAAATGATGCCTGACCCAACGATACACATCCCAGTGGCTGCACCTTCCTGCAGCCATTTTTTTTTACAAGCATATTCAAAATAACATTTCTTAGAAAATTATATTATTTTTATGATACAGAAAATATAATTGAAATATAAAAATTAAACCATCTACCATGAAAAAAATAATTACCTGTATTCTTTTCTGCTCTGTCACCAGTGTGTATGCCCAGAAACTGGTACCTGCCACGAATACGAACATGCTGAGCAGTTTACAGCACACAGACCCGCAACATCGTTTCGTGTTTACCGCCACTGCCTTTCAGCATGCCGACCATAGCTGGGGTTACGATGTTTTTGCAGACGGTAAACCGCTGTTTCACCAGGAAGAAATGCCCGGAAAGCCTAAAGGAAGCGGCTTTGCTACAAAAGAGGATGCGTTGAAAGTAGCGGATTTTATTATCGACCTGCTGAACAAACCGGTCAGGCCCGCTGTCGCTTATCCTGCTGACCTGAAAGCAATGCACCTGCTGTAATCTCTAAGTTTTAAATATAAAAACATTCACCATGTCACAATATAAATGGGCAAAAATCTTCCTGTTTGCCTTCCTGCTGTTTTGCGGTAAGGATTCCATAGCCCAGTTGCCTACAACAGGCCTGGTTTACTTTAAGAAAGGCCTGGATATTTACAATTACGACCCCCTTCTTCCGGTTTCGGCTACGAATCCTGTCGTGAACACCATCCATGTCACCTCTACCACTTGTATAGGCCTGGCCATCTCCCCGGTTCTGGGTTCGGGCAGTACCACATTGACCTATTATACCGTCAATATGACCAGCGGCTTTTATGAATACTACGATCCGGTTACCAGTGCCTGGGTGTCTACAGGGCATTTGCCGGGCAACCCGTCTGCGGTGAATATAGCCCCGGCCGGCCCTTATCTTTTTAACCTTGTAGGGGCCACCGGCGATGTATACCGTTATGACGGTACAGGGCCGGGGACCCTGATTGCGACAGTGCCGGGTTTTAGGGGCGTAGGTCCTTATGACCTGGTCGGCGACTGCGAAGGCAACTGGTACATTTTCAATCAGTCCGGTACCGAACCTTTTTTAAAGAAGTACAGCTCGACCGGTACCCTGCTGCATACCTGGGTATATTACAATCCGTTGGGTCTGAGAATTGCTGCCGGCGCCGGTTTTGCGATCATCGATACCATCCTGTATACAGACGATTCTTGGAGTGGCGGCGGCATTGCGCACTATAGCCTGGGTAAAGACACCGTCACCGTGCTGGGCACAACAAGCGATCCTAAATTTGCCGGTGCAGACGATTTCGGTACCGCTTCTTCCGTGCGTCCCGTTATCCGTATCAAGGCCGCACCGGGCAACAAACTGTGCCTGGGTACAGCACCGGTGACTTTTACGACCACCACGATCAAGGGCGGAACAGCTCCCACATACCAATGGATGATTAACGGAAACCCTGTAGGCGGTAATACCCCGAGCTACACCTACTCCCCGGCCAATGGCGACCAGGTATGTTGTATCCTGACCAGCAGTGCGGCCTGCGCAGATCCGGCCACCGTCAGCAGCGATACGATCAAGATGGCTGTTTACGATCCGTTGAAACCACCGACACCGGTTTCTCCCTTACACTATTGCCGTTGGGTGGGCGCCCCACCGCTTACGGCCAAGGTGTCTGTTGCCGGAAACCAGCTCTACTGGTACAGCGCCGCTACCGGCGGTACAGGCAGCCTGACCGCCCCCTCTCCTGCAACGACGACTTCCGGTACCTTCACTTACTATGTGTCTGAAGGAAATGGCGACTGCGAAAGCCCCAGGGTGCCGATCACGGTAGTGATCTACGATGCGGTGACGATCAGCGATGTGAGCTCCGGTTCCCCAACCACCTGTGGTGGCCTGGATGGATTTATCCGGTTCAAAGCAAGTAAATCGTTTGAAGTGTACAAAGTGAACTACGACAAGAACGGCCTTCCGCAACCCACCCTGACCTTTACCTCCGATGTTTCGGGCTACATTACGATATCGGGCCTTGCCAACGGCACGTATACGGCTATAACGATCACAGACTCCAGGGGCTGTGTGAGCCCTCCGTTCTACGGCCCGATAGAGCTGAAAGGCCCTGTAGGCCCTGCGCCTCCTGCGGCGAACAACGGCCCTGTGTGTGAAGGCGACCTGGTACTGCTGTCTACGGGCATCGTAGCGGGTACGACCTACCAGTGGTCCGGCCCTGCAGGCTTTTCTTCAACCGAGCACAACCCGTCCTTTACGGCCACGGAAGAAGCCGGGGGCACCTATACCCTGGTGACGACCCGCGACGGCTGCGTGTCTGCCCCGGCCCGAACCATCCTGGTGGTGGCCAAACTGCCGAAGAAACAAAACCATCCCGACCAGATCATCTGCGAAGGCTCCGACCTGTATGTAGAGCAATACAAAGAGCTGTATACGGAATACGAGTGGACAAACGATGCCGGGGATTTCAAAGTGAGCTCCCCTGTCCTGTCGCGCAAACAAGTGCAGCTGAACCAGGGCGGCGCCTACCTGCTGAAAGCCGAGACGGAGTTCGGTTGTGTGATGCAGGATACGATCCTGGTGCTTGTCGATCCTAAGACGAGCTTATCGGTTTCCAAAGACACAGCCCTGTGCCTGAAAGACACGATTATCCTTGTAGCGCTGAGCAATACACAGACCGTTTCCTGGACGCCCTCCAAGGGCATCGCTGCGAACTCCAAGACCCCGCGTGTGAGCCCTGCGGAAAGCACGACCTACACCGTTGTGGCCAAATCGGACCATGAAGCCTGTGCCGATGTGTCCGCGAAAGTGACCGTGCGTGTGCTGGCACTTCCTGAAGTAGCGGCCATGGATACGACTGTCCGGATGAACATTCCATACCAGATCGTACCAGTGTATTCGTCCAATATCGTACAATGGCAATGGCTGCCTTCGGACAGCCTGAGCTGCAGCAATTGCGCGACACCGACCTTCAATTCAAGCAGGGAAATGAATTACACGGTGAAAGTGATGAGCAGCGAAGGTTGTATGAATACGGACCAGGTACGGGTGAAAGTGTTCTGCGACGGTGCGAATGTGACGATGCCGAATGCGTTTACGCCGAACGGCGACGGGGTGAACGATGTGTTCTACGTGCGTGGCCAGGGCTTTACGGTGAAGAGCTTTAACATCTACAATCGCCTGGGCCAGCTGGTGTTCAGCCGGGATAACTTCCACCCGAACGATATGAAGTTTGGCTGGGACGGTACCCTGAACGGGCAGGCAGTGAGTGATGTGGCGGGCTTCGTGTATACGCTGGAGGCGGTCTGCCTGAACAGCACGAATGCTCCGATGCTGATCAAAGGCACCGTGCTGATGATCCGCTGATAAAAACAGATATCCAAACGAATAAGGCTGCAGCATTGCTGCAGCCTTATTCGTTACATCGCCAAAAAGTTATTTTTAATAAAAAATTATATTATTTTTATAATCCAGAAAACAATAATTGCATGTAATAATAAAAAAGCCTACACCATGAAAAAGATAATCACCTGCATTCTTTTTTGCTCCGTCACTACTGTGTATGCACAGGAGCGCATCGCCTCCACGAATACGAAGATGCTGAGCAGTTTACAGCACACAGACCCGCAACACCGTTTCGTGTTTACCGCCACTGCCTTTCAGAATGCCGACCACAGCTGGGGCTACGATGTTTTTGCAGACGGCAAACCGCTGTTTCACCAGGAAGAGATGCCGGGCAAACCCAAAGGAAATGGTTTTGCCGCAAAAGAGGATGCGCTGAAAGTGGCGGATTTTATTATTGGTCTGCTGCGTAACCCTGTGCGGCCTGCAGTGGCCACGGCAAAAGATATGGAGCAACTTCATCTGTTATAACCTATCCCATCAACCATAAAAACGTTAACCATGACCAAACACTTATGCTACAGGGCCGTACTCCTGCTTTGCCTGCTGTGCTGCAGGTTTTTATCGTACGCGCAGCTGCCGACCTGCAATAAGATTTACCTCAAAAACCCGGGTAATATCTACAACTATGATCCGGCTGCACCGGTGTCCGCCAGTAACCCGGTATTAAATACGATTGTCTTGCCGGCCAGCGGATCTATGGGACTTACGGTCTCCCATGTACTGGGCTCGGCCAGCGCTACTCTGACGTTCTATACCGTTGAATCCGGTACCGGCATTTATATGTACTACGATCCCGTTACCAGTGCCTGGGTCAATACCGGGCACAGCACCGGATCCGGGGCTGCGGTCAATATTGCGGCCGGAGGAGACTATATCTTCAACCTGGTAGGGGGCACCGGACAGGTATACCGCTACGACGGTACCGGGCCGGGTGTGTTGATTGCAACCGTGCCGGGTTTTGCAGGCGTAGGTCCTTATGACCTGGTTGCCGACTGCGAAGGGAACTGGTATATTTTCAACCAAACCGGTAGTTCCCCTTTCCTGAAAAAGTATAATTCTGCAGGCACCTTGCTACATACATGGGTGGTGTACAATCCTACAGGTATTTCGATATCATCCGGCGCCGGTTTTGCCATCATCGGCACGACCTTGTATACAGACAATAACGCAACCGGCGGCGGTGTCGCCACGTATTCCCTGGGGAAAGATACGCTCACTGTGCTGGGCACTACCTCAGCTCCTTCACTTTCCGTAGGCGACGACCTGGGTTGCTGCGCCGGTAACGTTCCGACCCGGCCTGAAGTGACAGTCAAAGCGTCCAAGACTTCGCTCTGTGTCGGTAGTGAGCCGGTTGTCTTTACGGCGACTCCCTTAGCAGGCGGTCCCGGCCCGGTATACCAATGGCTGGTGAATGGAAACCCTGTAGGGGGAACAGGCCCGACCTTTACGTACACACCCGCCAATGGCGATAAAGTAGTCTGCATCCTGACGTCTAATTCACCTTGTGCTGTTCCCCCTGTTGTGAGCAGCGACACGATCAAGATGGTTGTGTATGCAGAGCCACCCAAACCGCCAACCGTGGTTTCCCCGGTTAATTATTGCAAATGGGTAACACCTACAGCGCTGAAAGCTACAAGAACGGTCGCCACCAGCAAACTCTACTGGTATACTACCGCCACCGGGGGTACCGCAAGCCTGATACCACCCGTGCCGTCTACAACAACTTCGGGCTCCTTTACCTATTATGTGTCTGAAGGAAATGGCGACTGCGAAAGCCCCAGGGTGCCGATCACGGTAGTGATCTACGATGCGGTGACGATCAGCGATGTGAGCTCCGGTTCCCCAACCACCTGTGGTGGCCTGG
>JAEUVW010000062.1 GCA_016786525.1 Chitinophagaceae bacterium | reverse complement strand
CTGTAGGTGAGAATTTTTACCCCAGCGGCGTACAAAGCACTACCGATCCCAACTGGCATGATTCATTTGAAGAAGTGTACCGCGATTACTTCCTGCATTGCAACTGGTATGTAGCCCTGGGCAATCATGACTACAAAGGCAACATACAGGCACAGATCGACTATAGCACCGTAAGCAGGCGCTGGCAGATGCCAGCACCTTACTACAGTAAGAAAATTAAGCTGAAAGATGGCGGCGCCTTACTGCTCGTGGTCATGGATACCAACCCTTTTATCGAATCTTACTACGGCAAAGAAGATGAAATGGGCCACAATGTGGCGCAGCAGGATACGGCCGGGCAAAGGCAATGGCTGGAACAGACACTCAGCGATACAGATTCCAACATCAGATGGAAGATCGTTGTCGGACACCATCCATTGTACAGCGGCGGGAAACGGCTGAAAAGCAAAGACACCGAAGATATGAAGCGTAAATTCCAGGCCCTGTTCGACCGTACACAAGTAGATGCTTACCTCTGCGGACATGAGCACGACCTGCAGGTGATCAGGCCGGAAGGACACTACACCACACAATTCCTATCGGGTGCCGCCTGCGAAATAAGGCCATCCGGCAGCACCGACGGCACACTTTTCTTTGCTTCCAAACCAGGCTTTATGAGCTTCTCCGTAGAAAAAACAAAAATGCTGATACAAGTAATAGGAATAAAAGGAAAAATCCTGTACACGCACACCCTTAACCAATAAAATAAACATACGACAGCCAGCATATGCATCGTCAAACCATCCTTCTTTTCAGTATTGTGCTGCTGGGCTGCAGCAGCGAATCTCCTGCCCGCAGAAAAAACAGCGCCCTACTACCCGCCCCCCTGAAACCACTGGTCATTTCAGAGCCGGTGCAATACGATACGGACGACCCGGCCATCTGGATCAACCCCGCCGACCCGGCCAAAAGCCTGGTGGTCGGCACCGATAAGGACAGCGACGGGGCCTTGTATGTGTTCAACCTGGAAGGAAAGATCGTCAATAAAGTAGGCGGCCTGAAACGCCCGAATAATGTAGACATTGCCTATGGCCTGAAACTGAAGGGCCGCAGCACCGATATCGCGGTTCTGACAGAGCGGGAAAGCGGCAGGATACGTATCTACAGTATGCCCGACCTCCGCCCCCTGGACAATGGAGGTATTGAAGTGTTTGCCGGTGAACAGGAGCATTGGCCTATGGGCATTGCCCTATACACCGCACCGGATACAACACTATACGCCATTGTCGGCCGCAAGTCGGGCCCCTCGGAAAGCTATCTCTGGCAATATAAACTCTCAGACAAAGGTGATGGAACCATTGCGGCAAGCGTAGTA
This sequence comes from Chitinophagaceae bacterium, assembly GCA_016786525.1. GTDB lineage: Bacteria > Bacteroidota > Bacteroidia > Chitinophagales > Chitinophagaceae > Rurimicrobium. The sequence goes on along the minus strand of JAEUVW010000062.1, from coordinate 1,298 downwards.
CGGAAATTCGGGCAGTACAGCGGCAAAAAAGAGATCGAGTCCATAGCGGTGGACAACGAACTGGGATATGTGTACTACTCCGACGAACTGTTCGGCATCCACAAATATTATGCGCATCCCGACTCCGGCAACCGCGAACTGGCCCTGTTTGGCCAAAAGGATTTTAAAGAAGATGTAGAAGGCATTTCCATTTACAAACAAGGCAAAGGCAGCGGCTACATCCTCGTTTCCAACCAGCAGGCCAACGCTTTTAATATTTACCCCAGGGAAGGCAGTGCAGGAAATTCCCATGAACACCTGCTGCTCCGATCCCTCCCCTTTTCCACGATAGAGAGCGATGGGTCGGAAGTGACGAACATCAACCTGGGCGATCAGTTTCCCGAAGGCTTGTTCGTAGCCATGAGCAATGGCAGGACCTTTCATTTCTACGATTGGAAAACGATCCGGGAAAGGCTGGACCAGCCTGCGAAAAGATAGGAGTTGTTTTTTTAAGTTGTGCATTATGCTCATCCTGCCGGGTGGGCATTTTGCTTTTTTTGTAAACCTATAAGGTTTTGAAAACCTTATAGGTTTAGGGAACCTGGGTCCGGCAGCTAAGGAAAAACGCCCGGAAATAAAATGCCCCGGCTGTCTTCAGCCGGGGCATACAAAATAGTGTACTTATAATTACTTCACCATATACATCACTTCTTTTACCAGCTTCACCGTGCGGGGCACGTCGGGCAGGTAAAGGGCTGCCAGGTTCGGCGCATAGTGCATATTGGCATCGGCAGAGCAGATACGGCGGATAGGCGCATCGAGATAGTCGAAACCTTCTTTCTGGATGCGGTAGCTGATCTCTGAAGAAACGCTGGCAAAGGGCCATTGTTCTTCTACGATCACCAGGCGGTTGGTTTTCTTCACCGACTCCAGAATAGTCTGCCAATCCAGCGGGCGGATCGTACGCAGGTCGATCACTTCAGCGCTGATGTTTTCTTTGGCCAGTTCTTCGGCTGCTGCCAGGGCTACCTTCATCATTTTATTGAAGGAAACGATGGTCACATCCGTACCTTCTCTTTTGATATCGGCCTTACCGATCGGGATCAGGTACTCTTCTTCCGGCACTTCGCCCATATCGCCATACATCACCTCGCTTTCCATAAACACGGTAGGATCGTTGTCGCGGATTGCTGACTTCAGCAGACCTTTGGCATCGTAAGGGTTGGATACGGAGATCACTTTGATGCCGGGGATATTCGCCATCCAGCTTTCAAAAGCCTGTGAGTGCTGGGCACCCAGCTGGCCTGCAGAGCCGTTGG
>JAEUVW010000060.1 GCA_016786525.1 Chitinophagaceae bacterium | reverse complement strand
TATCGTATTGTCTGTAATGGCGGCTTCTACTTTAATGCTGTCGATCAGGTAACCGTTTACCTGCAGGTTCAGGTTGGAGTTGGAGACCACATCCTGGTTATTCCCCAGGGAGATGCTGCGCCCGTAACTTCCGTTCATTTCTACCTGGTCATAGTCCACGAACCTGTTGCTGCTGCCGCCCTGCCGGTAGGCAGATGAAGAGAAAAAGTAATTGGAGTCGACGACGGAGCGGTTCTTGTTCCGGTAGACTTTGGTAAAGTCCAGCGCCAGGGCCCGGTACCGCACGGTCACGGAATCCTGTTGCGGCCTTTTGTTCCAGTACAGTACAGCGGCATAGGGGGAGATACGGTAATCAGAAGGATTGATGCCCGGTATCGAAAAAGAACTGATTGCTACGGAGTCGATCTTCAGGGAGTCCCTGACCGGTATTTTCTTTTGCCGCTGGTTGGCGTATTCCTGCAACAAGCCTTGCGCTCCTGCCGTATATGCAGTGCCCAGGAGGAAACAAAGGAAGTACAAAAGAGGCCGGAACAAAGACTTGCTGAACTTGGATTTAAACTGCAAGATACGGCCGCAGGAACTTATGTATTCATTTTAAAAGTATTGTGAGGCCTGTTTCGCTCGTTCGCCCAGGTAAAACGGGCGTCCTGCACCTGCAGGACGCCCGTCGTCATTACATTCAGTATCTTATTTCTTACTCCGGAAATCGCCCCGTTTCCAGGCCTCTATAAATTGCCCCCATTTGATCGGGCTGAGTATATTCATCGGTTGCCGCTGGCCGTAGTACGCTGCCTGTACAGCCATCTGCCGCTGTACATAAGCCTGGTTTTCACTACCCATCGGCGCGCGCGTCATAGCCATCATGCGCAGCATGGCCAGGTTCGTATTTTTCCGGGCGATCTCGTACAGGTCGTCTTCCACATCCAGGTTTTCGAACGCATAGTTGAATTTTTCGCGGCTGGGTAAGGCGTGGATAATGGTCTCATTCAGGAAAAAAGTATCCTGGCTCATCAGTTGCACCATTGAGATCGTATTGCCCGCTACTTCGGGGATCACATAGTCGGTAGGGGTAAAGCCCAGGCTGCGGAACTGCAGGGTATCGCCTTTGAAGCAGACCAGGGCAAACACGCCCAGCGGGCTGGTGTAGGTGCCTTTGTTATGATTCTTTACCGTCACCGTTACATCCGGTACCCCATACAGGCTGTCGCTGGTCATCACCACTCCGTTGATCTGCACCAGGCGGTCAAAAATGACCTGTGCCCGGGCCTGCCGGCAGCAGGCTGCCAGTATGAGAAAGAGTGTACAGGAAGAGATCAGGCGTAAGCGTTGCATGGATAGGAAAATAATGGTTTATCAATATCGCTAATGTACTTATAAAAAAACAGTTCTGCTGTATTGCTACAAAGGAAAAGCGAAAGCCGTAGTTTTGCACGATAAATTTTCAATTTAACAAACGTTTTTGATGATAACGAAAGAAGCCGTACTGGAAGCCCTTGGTAATGTAGATGACCCCGATCTGAGGAAAGATATCGTGAGCCTGGGCATGGTCAAAAACCTTTCCGTCGAGGGCCAGAAAGTAAGCTTTACCGTAGAGCTGACCACTCCTGCCTGCCCGATGAAAGACATGATCGAAAAGGCTTGTGTGAATGCCGTAAAGATGATGGTGAGCAAAGAAGCAGAAATCGATATTACGATGAGCGCAAGGGTGATCTCCAACCGCAAAGACAGGAAGGATGTATTGCCGGGTGTAAAGAATATCATTGCCGTAGCCTCAGGCAAAGGCGGGGTTGGTAAATCTACCGTATCGGTAAACCTGGCCCTGGGCCTGGCAGCGCAGGGCGCTTCGGTTGGCCTGATGGACGCCGATATCTACGGACCCTCCGTACCCATTATGCTGGGCATCCGCGACGAAAGGCCCAAAATGACCGAAGTGAACGGTAAAGGTATGATCGTGCCGATAGAGAAATATGGCATCAAGACCATGTCTATCGGTTTGCTGATCGACGAAAAGCAGGCGGTGATCTGGCGGGGACCGATGGCCAGTTCTGCCCTGAAACAATTTGTAACCGATGTGCTTTGGGGTGACCTGGACTACCTGATCATCGATCTGCCGCCCGGAACCGGGGACGTGCACCTGACCATCGCGCAGACCATACCGGTTACCGGGGCCGTGATCGTATCCACGCCGCAGGCTGTAGCCGCTGCAGACGCGCGCAAAGCCGTGATGATGTTCAAACAGGAGCATATTAAGATACCTGTATTGGGCGTGGTGGAGAATATGGCCTACTTCACACCGGCCGAATTGCCGGAGAACAAATATTACCTGTTCGGGAAAGGCGGCGCCGCCCGTATGGCAGAGCAGTTTGAACTGCCCTTCCTCGGCGAGATTCCTTTGGTACAGGCGATACGGGAAGGCGGAGATATCGGTATCCCGGCTGTTATCGACGAAGACTCACCGGCAAGGGACAAATTCCTGGAGCTGGCAAGCAATGTAGCACAGAATGTTTCGATCCGCAATGCAAACCTGGCGCCTACACAGGTGCTGGAGATTAACTAGATCCGATCAAACGAAACCAAACCTGTAAGGTTTTGAAAACCTTACAGGTTTAACAGCAATAGGTTAAGGAAACAAAATAAAAATGGCCGGTACATCATGTACCGGCCATTTTCTATGATCGTTGTCTTTTACTTTTTCATGATCTTGGTTCGTGAAGTCACGATACCGCCCTGCCTGATTTCAAGGATATACATGCCGGAAGCCTGCTGACTGGCATCCACCGACACACTTGTTCCGTTGATGTGCTCCTGTGTCAGGATCACCTGGCCGGTAAGGTTGCTTAACTGCAGGCTGGCATCCGCAAAAGCATTGGCAGATACGATGGTGAAAATACCGCTGCCCGGGTTGGGGTAGATGCTGACTGCAGCAGCCTGCGGAACATCCGGCACAGCTGTAGGAGGAGTGGTCACCACGGTATCTTTTTTTACAGGTTTATCCAGCAGGCCTACGGCATACCAGGCCATCTGTACGTTGTAGGCCTGGTCGGAACTGTCGCCATAAGTCAGTTTCGTATAGGCTAAGGACGCATTGGCGGCATCTTTATAGCTGCTGGTGGGTACCAGGTAGCTGGTCAGGGTCATATAGGCAATCCGCGCTGCGGTATCGAAACCCATAGGTTTTACCTCGTAGGGTTGTTTGTCGGACTCCCGGGCGCCTTTGCCTCCCTGTACCAGCAGGTAATACCAGTAATTCTGGACGCCGCTGTTGATGTGTACACCTCCATCGTCGAGCGTGCCGGTATAATAATAGAACCCTTTATAGAATTTAGGATGCTGAAAGCCGTTCGGGTTAGACATATCGCGCATCGCCTTCTTGCCAGGTAACATGATCTTCTGTCCTATTTTCCAGGAAAAGGAATCCGGAAGCGCATAGTATTCAATGCTTTTGCCAAAGATGTCGGAGAAAGATTCGTTCAAAGCGCCGGGCTCATTCTTATAGTTGAGGTCGGCTGTTTCCTGCGTGAGGCCGTGGGTCACTTCGTGCCCTGTGATGTCTACTGAAGTGAGGGGATTCATGCTGGTATCATCGCCGTCTCCGTAGATCATAAAGCTGCCTGTCCATGCGGCGTTGGCAAACTTTTCTCCCGGCGTCATTTCAACATGCGCAATGGCCATCAATTCATGTCCTGCACCATCTATGCTGTTCCTGCCGAATTTAAATTTGTAATAGTCGTGCGTTTTTTCCAGGCCCCACTGGATATCCGTTGCCACCTCGTCCATTTCGGTATTAAAGTTGTTCCACACATTGTCGTAGTCGTAAAAGGGTTCAGTGCTCAGGCCGGTACTGCCGCCAAAAGACAGGAAGCGCTCTGTGTAGATGCTGGCTCCCCGGTCGGATTCCCGCAGGATAAAACCGGCCGGGTCCATGCTGTCGCAGCGGATCGTCTGTATCCCGCTGTATTTGGTATAGGCCTTACCGTTTACTTCGATATCCATCATCAGCTCTTTCGCCGAGAGGATGCTGCCGGACTGCGCATCGACATAGACGAGTTTGTGTGCGAAGGGGGCTACTGTGTGGATGTCGAAACTATAGGCCAGCGCAAACTGCCTGTCTCCTTTGGCAACGATCTCCAGGCCTGCTTTGGGGTAATAGCTGGCTTCCTGGTCTTTCCGGGCCTCTTTCAGCAGTTTTTCATAAGCGGCGTTTTCCCAGGCAAAGGTTGCGTTCTGGAAATAAGATTTAGCCACCGAGAAAGCCTTTTCTTCGCTGATGCTGATCCCTGTCGGAGCCGAGAGGGTAGGGAAATAAACACCATTGAAGGAATGAGGCTCCGTCCCCTTGAAGTGAAAATTCACCATAGAGCCAGCCACCGGATAGCCCTGGTAATATTGTCGATAGCGGATATGGGTATTGCCGGCAGGGTCTGTGCTCCGGTTGAGCTCCCTGAGCTGGAAATTGGGAGCCGAAGCAATGTTTTTTTGTATCCAGCTTTCCAGGCCGTCTGCTGAAGGCCTGTTGTTTGCCGTAAAGGAAACAAACGACGGCAATTGGGTTTGCTCATCTGTCGTGATGACATTGAAGCCGGAAGATGGGGAGCTGCTTTGTGCGGAGCCGATGGCCCAGGACAATACTGCTGCGGACAGGCAAAGTAATTTTTTCATTAAGAAATGTATTTAGGAACTTTTTAGAGGGTATTTTTTGTATGATAAAATGCAAAATAGCAATTAAAATGCAATATTTACCGGGGCGGGTCTTTTTAGTGGCGAAAAAGGCAAATGAAAGGGTGGTCTTTTCTGCCGCACAGGGCTTTTATGTTTTTTTATCTTTTATATAATAAGGTCGGATTAAAAGTAAATGACCTGCGTATTTGTCTTTTGCCGCCTTATGCTAATACCGTATTTTTGCCGCCTATGCAACACACCTATCTGGATGGATTGAATGAGAGTCAGCGCAAGGCTGTAGAGCACATCAACGGCCCGCTGATGATCGTGGCAGGAGCAGGCAGCGGCAAAACAAAAGTATTGACTACCAGGATCGCCCACCTGATCAATAACGGGGTCGATTCTTTCAGGATACTGGCCCTTACCTTCACCAACAAGGCTGCGGCCGAAATGAAGGAAAGGATCGGGCATATCCTCGGCAACTCCGAGGCGCGCAACCTGTTTATCGGCACCTTTCACTCCGTATTTGCCAAGATCCTGCGCATTGAAGCCGATAAGCTGGGCTACCCGCGCAATTTTACCATTTACGATACCGACGACGCCAAAAGCGTGATCAAAACCATACTCAGCGAACTGAATGTAGACGATAAGACCTACAAGCCGGCGTACGTGCTGAACCGTATCTCCGCAGCAAAAAATGCACTGATCAACCCGGGGCAATACCGCCAGGACCAGTCTATCCAGCAGGAAGACGCCCGCTCCAACCGCCCCCTGATCGGTGAGATCTACCTGCGCTATGCGAACCGTTGTTTCAAAAACGGGGCTATGGATTTCGACGACCTGCTGTTCAAGATGTACGAATTGCTGGTCCGCTTTCCCGAAGTGTTGTCCAAGTACCAGAACAAGTTCCAGTATGTGCTCATCGACGAGTACCAGGATACGAATACCGCCCAGTACCAGATCATCAAAATGCTGGGGGCGGTGCACGAGAACATCTGCGTGGTGGGCGACGATGCACAGAGTATCTACTCCTTCCGCGGGGCGACGGTGCAGAATATCCTGCAGTTCCAGGACGACTATGCCGATGTGAAAGTGGTGAAGCTGGAACAGAATTACCGCAGTACACAGTCTATATTAAATGTAGCCAATAAGGTCATTGCCAACAACAAGAACCAGATCGAAAAGTCGTTGTGGACCAGCAACGGTTCGGGAGACAAGATAAAGATCGTGCGCACGATGACCGACAATGATGAAGGCCGCTATGTAGCCGACACCATCGCCGAAATGCGCCTGCGCTACCATTACCACAATAAGGATTTTGCGATCCTGTACCGTACCAATGCGCAAAGCCGCTCCTTCGAGGAAAGCCTGCGCCGCAAGAATATCCCGTACAAGATCTACGGCGGCCTGTCCTTTTACCAGCGCAAGGAAGTAAAAGACCTGCTGGCCTACCTGCGCCTGATTGTCAACACACAGGACGAAGAGAACATCAAGCGGGTGATCAACTACCCCGTGAGGGGCATCGGCAAGTCCAGCCTGGACCGCATGCTGGTGGCTGCGGAGGAGTACAATACCACGCTCTGGGAAGTGATGCAGAACCCGGTTGGCGCCGGCCTCAAAGGAGCCTCAGCCAACGCCGTCGGCGATTTTGTGCTGATGATCAGGAGTTTCCAGACTTTGCTGTCTAAGGAAAATGCCTATGATGTGGCTTTTGCCGTAGGCAAGAACACCGGCCTGGTCAAAGAACTGTACAACGATAAATCGGTAGAGGGCCTGGCCCGCTACGAGAATATACAGGAACTGCTGAACTCCATCAAGGAGTTTACCGAAACCCCCAACGAAGACGGCGAGCTGACCGATAAGAGCCTGGGCAGCTACCTGCAGCAGATCACCCTGCTCACCGATACCGGCAAGGATGACGACGACAACCAGGACGTGGTGAAGCTGATGACCATCCATGCCGCCAAAGGCCTGGAGTTTCCCTGCGTATTCTCCGTAGGCCTGGAGGAAAACCTGTTCCCCAGCACGATGAGCCTGTACGACCGGGAGGGGCTTGAAGAAGAAAGAAGGCTGTTTTACGTAGCGGTCACGCGCGCGAAGGCGCGTCTCTGGATCACTTATGCCAACAGCCGCTACCGTTTCGGCAACCTGGTGTCTAATGAAGTGAGCCGCTTTGTAGACGAAGTACCCGAAGAATTTGCCGAAATGGCCTATACCGGCACTGCCGGCAACCAGCAACGGCCTATGGGCGGCGGCGGCGGTTTTGCCCCCCGGCTCAATACCAAAGACAAGTCCCTGGATAAATTGCCTTCCCTGAAGCAGCTGGCAGACAAACTGCAGAAAAGCGCTGCTACGGCACCGGTGCACCAGGCTTCTGCCGACTTTGTGCCCGATAGCGCAGACGAGATGGAAGTGGGCATGAAGGTGGAGCACCAAAAGTTCGGCTTTGGCCTGATCAAGACCCTGGAAGGGGGCAGCAACAACCGTATTGCCAACATCGATTTCGGCGCAGGGCACGGGGAAAAGAAAATCATGCTCAACTACGCCAAGCTCCGGATTGTCCGCTAGAAAAGGGCAAAAGCCGGTCACGGAAAAGTGTTGGTAAAAAAACAAAAGTTTAAAACAAGAATTGTACTTTAGCACAAATACAAAGAATGGAATACGAAATAAAGAGTCTGGGTAAGTTTAAATTCGTAGAAGAAGGCGAGGGAGAACCATTGGTTTTGCTGCACGGTTTGTTCGGCGCTTTAAGCAACTTCAGGGACCTGGTCGATTACTTCAGGCAGACGCATAAGGTCATCATTCCCATGCTTCCTTTGTATGATCTCTCCCTGCTGGAGACTTCCGTATCCGGATTGCAGCGCCACGTCGCCAAATTTGTCGAAGCCAAAGGCCTGGATAAGTTTCACCTGCTTGGTAATTCCCTGGGTGGCCATATCGGCCTGGTATACACACTGAAGCACCAGGAAAGGGTACATAGCCTCACGCTGACCGGCAGTTCCGGGCTGTTTGAGAATGGTATGGGCGAAACCTACCCGAAAAGGGGCGATTACGAATTTATCCGCCGCAAGACCGAGCTGACCTTTTACGATCCGAAAGTAGCTACCGATGAGTTGGTAGATGAGGTGTACGGCATTGTCAACAACCGGATCAAAGCCTTAAAAATCATCTCTTTGGCCAAGTCTGCCATCCGGCACAACCTGGGCGACGAGCTGAAGGAGATCAAGTCGCCGACCTGCCTGATCTGGGGCCTGAACGATACCATCACACCCCCTATTGTAGCGGAGGAGTTTAAGAAGTTACTGACCAATTCCGAACTGCACTGGATCGATAAATGCGGCCATGCCCCGATGATGGAAGTGCCGGGTGAGTTTAATACGATCCTCGGCGGCTTTTTAAGCAGGCACAAGATCGCGTAAGTACCCGTTCTTTCTTTTTGGTTTTCTTTAAGAACCAGGTGTTTAAACTTACAGTATCTACTGTTGGTCAAACCCTCAAACCCGGAAGTCATGTTACTCAATCAACTGATCGCTGCCGATGTGCCCATAGTGGCACCGACCGATCAAATAGAATACGTCAATTCGCTGTTTTTTGCGACCAAGCTGCAGCAGATCCCCGTGGTGGAAAACGGGCACTATATGGGCCTGATCGACATCAAGGAAGTGCAGAGCCATGAAGGAGACCCGGAGGAAATGAACCCTCATTTCTATGAACATTTCCGGCCGGCCATTTCCATCAACGCGCATCCCTTTGAAGCCTTGCGCCTGCTGTACATGCACGACCTGAGTATCCTGCCGGTAGTGCTGGAAGGCCAGGAGTATGCGGGGGCGCTGACCCGCGAGGGCCTGACCCGCTACCTGATCGAAAATGTAAGCATCGATGTGAATGGCGGCATCATTGTGCTGGAGATGGATCCCCGGAACTACAGCCTGTCCCAGATCGCGCGTATCTGTGAAAGCGAGCAGGTACTGATATTGGGTACCCATGTGAAAACCAATGTATTAACAGAGAAGCTTGAAGTAACAATTAAGACAAACAGCACCGATTTGGCCGCAGTAGTTCAATCGCTGGAGCGCTTTGATTATACCGTTTTGGATACTTACGGCGATCAGAAACTGGAGACAGATATAGCTGACCGCTATAAATTGCTGATGAACTATATTTATATGTAATCGATTTTTTAGAGGCCTGTGTCGGACAGAGGCCAGACCTGAAGCTGCCCCCGGGCAGCTTTTTGTTTTTTAGGGAACAGGAAACAGTTGGTAGAGAGTTTAATTAATGTTTAAATAGTCTTTATTATTTTACAAATTTGTAAGACTTTGTTTTCAATATACTAATAAACCAAAGCGCACTCAGGGAGCTGTTCCAAACCGGTGCCAAATGGTTCCGTCGCTGATACAGGTCATCGTCCGGTTATTCGTTAAAGTTGTTGTAGTACCGGACAAACTGATTGTTTTAGTGGTGCCGCTGGCATTCCGGATATGGTACACCCTTCCTGGACAGGTAGCGGCAGCAGGCAGGGTAATAGACGAGCCGCTGTTCATGACAATATATGAATGCGACTCATTGAGTGTGGTGGCTGCCGATATGCTGTTTACAGAGCTTGCCAGAGAACCCTTTACCTCGAAAGTTGATGCCGGTGCCGGCGTGCCGATGCCCACTCTTCCATTGTCTGCAATGACAAATTCTGTACCTGTGGTTCTTGCTGTAAGGCCATCTGAACGGTAGGCCAGCCTCACCTGTGTATTTCCGGCATCTTCTTTCCAGCCATCATTTGTGGTGTCTGTGGGAGCGGAGCTTTGTTCCATTACCCTGGCCCATGCAGCGCCGGTATTGTAGTAAAAGCCGGGGCTTACGTTGTTGGGAACGGTGCCGGCAGTGGCGGTATTGTACACCAGCATACCGGCGACGTGTGCTGTGAGTGGGGATGTGCTACTCTTTGATGAAAGGGAAACTCTTGGGATCAGCATGCCTTTATTGGTGGCCTTGACCTCAAGGGCAGCATTGTTATCGGCAGCGCTGGTAGTTCCGATACCGACAGTTCCGATATTTTTATTGTACAGATTAACCCCACTTAAAGCCCATTTACTGGTGTCCACTGGTATGCGTGTTCCTTTATGGTTGATCAGGTTCTGCGCAGTGCTGGTTTGGGCTACTGCGAATAATAGAATAAGCAATAAAATAGAACCGTTTGTATTCATTTCCAGTATTTTGAATATGCTATGGTTCAAATATTATGCCATTTTCAATTCGTTGTAGTGTTATTAGCATTTAATTAACTGCTATTTGTCGATTTTGTTTTTCGCTTAAGAAAACAAACAAAACGAATTGAGGGTTTGTGTAATTGGATTATATGCCGGTGTTTATTGATTGATTGTTAATTTAAAATGATGCTTATCTGAAGATTTTGTTTAGGTTTATAGCTGAAAAAAATAAAGCGACCGCAGAGGGTCGCTTTACTGTTTTGTGATCAATGGTATTTATTCTTCTTCGCCCCGTATGCGGATATAGGCGCCGCTCAGGGTATCATTGATGCGCAGCTGGCAGCCAGCCGGCTTGTATCTGTGGCATCAGGATTTTTTTAGAGGCCTGTGTCGGGCAGAGGCTAGACCTGAAGGTGCCTGAGAGCAGCTTTTTTGCTTTTTGAAGAACAAATCCTTTGTAGAAAGTTCTATAAATGGATGGGTCATTTCAATTGATTTGTTTTGTCCCTCAGTAGACTTTATTTTCAATGTGCTCATAACAGCAGCACGTAAATGTTATGCCGTCCCGGCATTTTAGTAGAAATTCGTACGGCCGGGGAGTTCCGCGCTCAATCGGTTAGCGCAGTGTAAAAGCAACCGAAGTTCATATTTAATTGTCCTGAAAAGAGGGCAAAATGAAACGCGATCTGTCACGGGTAACCTTCTTCTTTTGAAATGAATAATTAATTGACAATCAGTTAAATATTTGGTCTATCGAAAGTGTGTGTTCGAATTGAATGATAGCACGGCTGTATCTGATGCAAAGTAGCGGGGGGCTTGCTGATTGTCTTAGGGAAATCCGCAGCGTTTAGATAAGCCTGTATTATTGTTTTGACCCCGGTCCGGGTAGATCATGCTCCATGGCGAAAAAATACAGCTCATTCCCGGATAAGTGAATGCGCTGTATTTCTGGGTTCCTACGTCTTAAAATTGATTTCGAGTCAACTGCCTAGATGATAATACATCATAGTTTGTTGAGTCTTTGTCTGATGTGTGTATCTCCTGACATATTGCTGCAATCCAATATGTACACTCCGGCAGGCAATTGCTCCAGGTTCAGGCTGTTGCTCAGGCTTGTATGCAATACCGCCTGGCCCAGCGCATTGAAAACGGTTATGCTGCCGCCCGAAAATTCCTGTGGTGCTTCTATGTTGATCCGGTCGCCGGCAGGATTGGGATAGATGTTGATGTTCTTTCCGGGGGTCTGTTCGCGAAGGCTTGTAGCTGTATTGCAGCAACCGGCAATTCCGTAGGTGTACAGGGCATTGACATCAGCAGCCGTAAAGGCAGTGCTGTAAATCCTTACATCATCCATCAACCCTTTAAAATTGTCGCCCAGGTAAACATTTCCGGTATCAACACCCATTGGTCCGCTCCCGCTATGCCAGTCATTGCTGGCAACACCATTCAGGTAGACTGTAGCCGGACGAGCTGCCCCGCTTCCGCCATTATCAAACACAACTACCAGGTGGTTCCACTGCATCCGGTAAAAGCTGCTCGTATCGCAGGGGGATGCAATCGTGAGTGAATCCCAGCAGAAGGCACTGTTGATCATAGCCACTGGTCTGCGGCAGTCATGCAATGCCACTGAATAGTCGCCCTTAAATCCTGGACCTCTTCCCAGCAATTGTTCATATTTGCCGCCATTGGTTTCCTGTGCCAGGTACCAGACCGATATAGTAGCGGGGTGCGTAGCAAAGTCAAAATCGGGGTCGGAGCTGATCCGGATATGGTTGTTGGCCAGGCCCGGAAACTGCATGGCACAGTCGGGGTTGCCCCCTGCATCGGCAATGTTGGCCACCGCTCCTACGCGGGTACCGGTATGGCCTTTGCCGCTCAGGTCTGTCACAGGCCCTGAGGCTGTGGAGAAATTGTAATAGGCAACAAGGCTCGCCCGATGCAGTGTAAAAGTATCGCACCTGCCGTAAGGAACAGTTTGCGCATGAAGGTTGTTCAGGAAACAGGAGAGAAGTAATGTGGTGACGAGGTTGATTTTTTTCATTTTAGTCGATGGTTTATAAAATTATTAAATTATGTTTCTTGATATACAGACTTTGGTTTTTTCAAAATGGTTGGGTGTATCCTTAAAATTATGGACTTCCGGCCGGAGGTCTGCAGTAGTCCTTTTTGATGAAATAAGATGAAATAAAAAGACCATCCCGGAATCTTATTTCCGGGACGGTCTTTTCAGATACTGATACTTTTATTCTTCTTCGCCGCGTATACGGATATAGGCTCCGCTTAGTGTATCATTGATGCGCAGCTGGCAGGCCAGCCGGCTTGTATCTGTGGCATCAGGTAAGGTGTCGAGCATTTCCAGCTCATCCTCATTGATTAGGGGTAATTTTTCGAATCCTTGCAACACCTGCACATGGCAGGTAGCGCAGAGTGCCATGCCGCCACAGGTGGCCATGATGCTATACTCGCTGGCCTTCAGCGCTTCCATCAGGCTCAGGCTCATATCATCCGGTATCTCCAGTTCCTGTGTCTGGCCATTGCGATCCTCGACTGTAAATTGAATGAGACCCATTATAAAATATTTTTATTAAAACTCATTTATACCGTTTACTGTCGTGTATTTGAAGCTCAATCGCTGGTCAGGGAACACATGTTTGAAGGCGCTCTGGCACATCAGGGCTGCCTCGTGGAATCCGCAGAGGATCAGTTTCAGCTTACCGGTATAGGTATTGATGTCGCCGATCGCATAGATGCCTTCCACGTTGGTGGAGTAGTCTGTGGTATCTACCTGTATGGCGGACTTTTCTACATTCAGGCCCCAGTCGGCTATCGGACCCAGTTTAGGGCTCAGGCCAAACAAGGGGATCAGGTAGTCTGCATTGATCGAATATTCGGTATTGTCTGTTCCGGCAATGGTCACTTCTTTCAGCACGCCATTTCCGTTGATTTTGGTCACGTTCGACTTCAGTACCAGGTTGATCTTGCCTTGTTCTGCCAGGTGGAACACTTTTTCGGCAGAGTCCGGTGCGCCGCGGAAGGTTTCACCCCGGTGTACCAGGGTTACTTTTTTGGCCACATTGGCCAGGAAGATGGTCCAGTCCAGGGCAGAGTCACCGCCGCCGGCCAGTACGATTTCCTTGTCGCGGAACAATTCCGGGTCGCGTACCATGTAGGCTACCCCTTTGCCTTCAAATTCTTCGAGTTTTTCCACCGCAGGCTTGCGGGGTTCGAAGCAGCCCAGGCCGCCGGCAATAACGATCACTTTGCAGTGGATCTGTGTTTGTTCGCTGGTAGTGACGATGAACGATTTGTCTTCCTGGCGGTCGATCTTTTCCAGTCTTTCACCCAGGGTAAAGGTAGGGTGGAAGGGCTCGATCTGCTTCATCAGGTTGTCTACCAGCTCCTGTGCATTGATGGACGGGTAGCCGGGAATGTCATAAATTGGTTTTTGTGGATATATTTCAGATAGCTGACCGCCTACCTGTGGGAGTGCATCCACAAGGTGGCAGCGCATTTTGAGCAGCCCTGCTTCAAAAACGGCAAACAAGCCCACAGGTCCGGCCCCTACAATACAAATATCTGTTTGGATCATTAGATTTTTTCTTTATTTCTAAGGGTATATTTTAAAAAAATTTTCGCAAAGATAGGCAATTAGGCCGTTAGGTAAAAAGTTAAAAGCAATACCGGGTTCAGGATTTCTGATTTAGGAATTGGGGATTTTAGATTTCAGCACAGGGAAGGAAAGGGGCGCTTCTGTTTATTTGTTCCTCCCCCAATCGAAAATCAGGTAATCAGGTATCTGAAATTCAAATCCAGTCAATCACCAATCATAAATCACCAATCATAAATTAACCGACGCTTAGGAGGCATTCACCTACTTTATGTTTTTAGCTGCATTTTAAAATGGGTATCAGGCGTTTTATCGGTTATCTTCGCAGCTCAAAATTGATAAAGCTTTTCCGGGACACTGTCTTGAAACTGTCATTTTGAGACAAGCAGCAAACAATAAATCAAGTATAATATTTTCAGATGAAGCGACTAGCGATTTTAGGTTCTACCGGTTCCATAGGTACACAGGCCCTGGATGTGGTTTCCAGCCACCCGGATTTGTTCCGGGTAGAGGTATTGTCAGCACACAGCAATACGGAATTACTGATCGCCCAGGCCAGGAAATACAAGCCCAATGCCGTAGTCGTGACCAATGACGCCAAATATGAAACCGTCAAAAAAGCGCTGGAATCGGAACCGGTGAAAGTATTTGCCGGCCAGGCATCCCTGACTGAGGTCGTCTGCTGGGAGAGTGTAGACATTATACTGGGGGCTATTGTCGGTTTTGCGGGCCTGAGATCCATCTATGCCGCAGTAGATGCAGGGAAACGTATTGCGCTGGCGAACAAGGAGACCCTTGTGGTCGCCGGAGACCTGGTGATGCAACGCGCCGCAGAAACGGGCTCGGTAATTATCCCGGTAGACAGCGAGCATTCCGCCATCTTCCAATGCCTGGTAGGGGAGTACCATGAGGCGATAGAAAAAGTGATCCTGACCGCAAGTGGCGGCCCATTCAGGGGCAAGAAGCCCAATTTCCTGGTGAATGTGAAAGCATCGCACGCGCTGCAGCACCCCAACTGGACTATGGGCGCTAAAATCACGATTGACAGCGCCACCCTGATGAACAAAGGCCTGGAAATGATCGAAGCCAAGTGGCTGTTCGGACTGAAGAATGAGCAGATCGATGTGATCGTTCACCCGCAGAGCGCAGTACACAGTTTTGTACAATTTACGGACGGTTCGCTTAAGGCACAGGCCGGTATCCCGGACATGAAACTGCCGATCCAGTATGCCCTGGCCTATCCCCAGCGTCTGCCCAATACCTTCAAACGCTATGATTTTAAGGAATTTGCCAACCTCACATTCGAAGAACCTGATTATAAAACTTTCCGTAATCTTGCACTCGCTAAAGAGGCTATGTTCAAAGGAGGCAATACGCCCTGCGTGCTCAATGCGGCCAACGAAGTGACGGTACAGGCTTTCCTGCAAAACAGGGTAGACTTCCTGGAGATGAGCGATATTATAGAGAAGACGATGGCCAAAGTAGACTTTGTGGCTGCACCGTCTTTCGCAGACTACGAATACAGCGATGCCGAAGCGCGGAAATATGCCGAGGAACTGGTGAAACAGAGCCCGCTGGCGACACACTAAAACGATATTAAACAAACAAACGATAAAAACACTTCATGCAACTGAACACCATATTATTGATGGCGGAATGGCAGGTTAAAGGCCTTCAGCTCTTCGTCGCCTTGTCGCTGCTCATTATCCTTCACGAATTCGGCCATTTCTTTTTTGCCAAACTGTTCAAGACCCGCGTAGAAAAGTTTTACCTCTTTTTCGATTTCCTGTTTCCCTTTGGCAACCTGCTGAATTTCTCCCTGTTCAAAAAAACGAAGGGAGATACAACCTATGGTATCGGCTGGTTTCCGCTGGGCGGCTATGTAAAGATATCCGGTATGGTGGATGAGAGCATGGACAAAGAGCAACTGGCCAAGCCCCCGGAGCCCTGGGAGTACCGTTCCAAAAAGCCTTACCAGCGTTTGTTCATTATGCTGGGCGGTATCATTGTCAACGTACTGGTGGCTATTATTATCTATACCGGTATGATGGCCTACTGGGGCGAATCGTACATCCCGGTACAAAATGCAAAATATGGCATCCAGGCCGACAGCAATGCGCAGGCTATCGGCTTCCGCAACGGCGATATGATCCTGAATGTAGACGGCAAAACAGACATGACCCTGCAGGATATCAATTCCGACCTGATGCTGAACAAAATTAAAACGGTCAATGTACTGCGCGACGGGCAGCAGCTGGCCATCGCTACCGGCGATGCCGCTTCCAGTCATATGCTGAAAAACAGGAAAGCACAGATCATAATGCTGCGTTATCCCTTCGTGGTGATGTCTGTGGGCGACAATTCGGTGGCCGCAAAAATGGGCCTGAAGGAAGGAGACAGCGTGATCGGTGTGAACAATACGCCCATTCAGTATTTCAGCGAATTTAAATCCGTGCTGGACAACAGTAAAGCCGGCAGCCCCCTGCAGCTGACCGTGGTGGGCAAAGACGGGCAAACCCGCAGCCTGAACGGTGAAATTCCCGCAGTGCGCAAACTGGGTATCGGCCTGAAAACAGAAGCCGATTATTTCGAGATCAAAACCATCAAATACGGCTTCTTCCCGGCGATCGCCCGTGGCGTGACTTATACCGGCGAGAAATTCAGCTTTTACGTAGCACAATTCAAACTGCTGTTTACCTCCAAGGATGTAAAGCTGAACGACAACCTGGGCGGTATTGCCAGCTTTGCGAAGATTTTCCCCGGGGAGTTCAGCTGGTCTTCGTTCTGGGACCTCACCGCGTTTATTTCCATTATCCTGGCCTTTATGAACCTGCTGCCCATTCCCGGGCTCGACGGTGGCTATGTGATCTTCCTGCTCTGGGAAATGATCACCGGCCGTAAAGTGAATGATAAAGTGATGGAAGTAGCCACTACAGTGGGCCTGGTGCTGTTGCTCGGCCTGATGCTGTATGCCAACGGCTTGGACATCTTCAGGGCGTTTAAGAAATAAAACGTATTCTCCGTTATCGAAAAGCTATCCTTTACAAGGATAGCTTTTTTGTTTGGAGCCGGCTACGGCCGGGTTCTTCAGCTGTTCAGGCGTCGCACCGTCTGCAGCTTTCTTTTCTTGGGGCTATAAAACCTATAAGGTTTTCAAAACCTTATAGGTTTAAGCAGAGCCCATAAATCCAAAATCATCAAGTATCTTCGCGCCCTATTTTTCAGTACAATGACAGCATCAGCAATACGGCAGCAATTCCTTGATTTTTTCCAGTCGAAAGGCCATACCATCGTGCCTTCGGCTCCGATTGTCGTGAAGAACGACCCGACCCTTTTGTTTATCAACTCCGGCATGGCGCCGTTCAAGGATTATTTCCTGGGCAATAAGCCTGCCCCGCACAAGCGTATCGCGGACACACAAAAATGCCTGCGCGTGAGCGGCAAGCACAACGACCTGGAAGAGGTAGGCGTAGATACCTATCACCACACCATGTTCGAAATGCTGGGTAACTGGAGCTTCGGCGATTATTTCAAGAAAGAAGCCATTGCCTGGAGCTGGGAACTGCTTACCGAAGTGTACAAGCTGGACAAAGACCGCCTGTATGTAACGGTATTTGAAGGAGATGAAAAAGAAGGCCTGCCTTTTGACGAAGAAGCGTACAATGAATGGAAAAACTACATTGCCGAAGACCGCATCCTGAGGGGCAATAAAAAAGACAATTTCTGGGAAATGGGCGATACCGGCCCCTGTGGCCCCTGTTCGGAGATCCACGTAGACTGCCGCCCTGATACAGAGCGCGCACAAACGGCAGGTGCTTCTTTGGTGAATGCCGATCATCCCCAGGTGATCGAGATCTGGAACAATGTATTCATGCAGTTTAATCGCCTGAAAGACGGCAGCCTGCAGACCCTGCCCAGCCAGCATGTCGATACGGGCATGGGTTTTGAGCGCCTGGTGCGGGTGCTGCAGGGTAAGCAAAGCAACTATGATACCGATGTATTCAGTGGTACCATTGCCGCTATAGAAACCATCACCGGCAGGAAATACGATTACAGCGACAGCAAGGAAGCCATTGCCTTCCGGGTATTGAGCGATCATATCCGCGCCATTGCCTTTACCATTGCAGACGGGCAATTGCCTTCCAATACCGGTGCCGGTTATGTGATCCGCCGTATCCTGCGTCGTGCAGTACGGTATTATTATTCGTACCTCGACTACAAACAGCCTTTGCTGCACCAGTTGCTGCCGGTGATTGCCACGCAGTTTGAAACAGCTTTCCCCGAACTGAAAAAGCAGGAGGACTTCGTTGGCCGTGTGATCCGCGAAGAGGAAGAAGCCTTCCTCAGAACCCTGGAAAAGGGCTTGAAAAAAATGGACGAGATCATCCGCCAGTCTGATGCGACCATCAACGGGAAGGAAGCGTTTGAGTTGTATGACACCTATGGTTTCCCCATCGACCTGACCCGCCTCATTGCATCAGAAAACAAACTGAGTGTAGATGAAGCAGCCTTCGAATCCGAAATGAAGCAGCAGAAAGACCGCTCCCGTGCGGCTACTGCAATCGATACCGAAGACTGGGTGATCGTCAATGAAGTGCCGAAAACAAATTTTATAGGCTACGACGATCTGCTCGTCGAAACCAAAGTAGCCCGCTACCGCAAGGTAAAGGCAAAAGGCAAAGAGCAGTTCCAGATCGTGCTGGAGACCACTCCTTTCTATGCGGAGAGCGGGGGACAGGTGGGCGATAAAGGCCAGTTAATAATGAATAATGAACAATTGGCGATTACAGATACGAAAAAAGAGAATGACCTGATCATTCATTTTGCCGATACGATCCCCGAAGACATGAGCGGGCCGGTGACGGCTAAAGTGGATTGGGAGCAGCGTATTGCGACGACCTACAACCACACCGCTACGCACCTGATGCATGCGGCCCTGCGCCAGGTATTGGGTACGCATGTGGCACAAAAAGGCTCACTGGTGAATCCTGAAGTACTGCGCTTCGACTTTTCTCATTTCAGCAAAATGAGCGAAGAAGAGATCAGGAAAGTAGAGCAACTCGTGAACGAAAAGATCCGCGAAAATATACCGGTAGTGATCCGCGAACTACCCAAGGAAGAAGCGATGAAACTGGGTGCAATGGCCTTGTTTGGCGAAAAATACGGCGATACGGTAAGGGTCGTGACCATTGATCCGAACTATTCCATCGAGCTGTGCGGCGGTACCCACGTAGGCCATACCGGTATGATCGGGGTGTTTACGATCACCTCTGAATCTGCAGTGGCTGCCGGTGTACGCCGGATCGAGGCCTTAACTGGCGGTGCAGCCATGCGCTACTTTACCGATCGGCTGAACCAGCACAAGCAGATCGCTGAACTGCTGAAAGCGAAAGACCCCTTCAAGGCGATTGAGAAATTGTTGGAAGATAAAAACAGCCTGGAGAAAAAACTGGAGGCTTTGGAAAATAAGGAGCTGGCGCAACTGGCGAAGACGCTGGCAGCACAAACGGTCGCAATCAATGAAGTGCATTTCCTGGGCCTGCCCGTAGAAGTGTCTTCTGCAGAGGCCTTGCGCAAACTGGGCGCCCAGCTGAAACCTTTGCTGAGCCATTACCTGGTCGTGCTGACGGCTGTTACAGAGGGTAAAGCACAGGTGCTGGTGATGGTAGACGATGCGCTTGCAGCAGCGAAAGACCTGGATGCGTCAAAGATCATCAAACAACATATTGCACCGCTGATCAAAGGCGGCGGCGGTGGGCAGAAAACAATGGCTACCGCAGGCGGGCAGGAAGCAGGCCAGCTGCATCAAGTAATCGAAGTTGTGAAAGGCCTGTTGTAAACAGGTCTTTTTTATTGCTTCACGATATTCTGTGTAAAAACAGGGACATCCTCTTTCAGGACGATCACCCTGTAGAGTCCTGGTGTTATGTTTTTCAGATCGAAGCGATTGCTGCTGATCCTGTCGTCGCGGAACACTGTTTGTCCCAACTGGTTGACGACCATGACCTGGTGACCGCGGTAGGGTGTTGTTCCAAAGTCTATATAGAATTGGTCTTGCAAAGGATTGGGGTAAATGGCAAATCTGTTCCTTTCGGGTGAAGCACCAATAGCTGCAGGGTTAAAGTTCATTTTATGGATGAAAAGATTGCCGTTCCCTCCGGGATCATACAAGCCGTCCTTTCCTTTCTGATCAAAGTAAATTTCTTCACTAAACATACCGGAGTGATAGATACAGCCATCAGGTCCTGTTTTGATATTGATAGCAATATTGTTTTTCGGCCCTCCTACGCTTTTAGCCCATACAAACTTCCCTTCAGGGTCCAGCTTGAGGAGGAAGATGTCATAAAATCCGAAACTCTTCAGGATGTATTCCGCAACGGGATCGGGATCAAAGTCCGCGCTACCCTCAAACTCACCACTGATATAGGAATTACCTGCGCTGTCCACATACATACTGGCACGGGTTTCCGTAAGCGCTCCGCCTATTTTTTTCGCCCAGATAAAATTGCCGTTACTATCCAGTTTGAGTACAAATATGTCTCCGTAGATGTTTGAGCTGAGCCTGAAACTATCCGCCCCGGGGTCAAAATCGATGCTCCCATAAAGACTTCCTGCTGCATACAGATTCTTTAAGGAGTCTGTTCCCAGGAAGGACACCTGTGCGCCGCTTCCCGGTACTATGCTGCGCGGGAAAAACCTGTTCCAGATGAATTTTCCCGAATCATCGAATTTGGTAATATGCGTACCGTAGCCTGATAAGACGTATGTTCCTGTATCCGGATCAAAATCCGAGGTGCCGATCAATTCTCCTGCCAGGAAAAAGTCCCGGTTCCTGCTTTTTAAAGAAGTGACCAGATGGCCCTTTTCATTGGTTGTTTTTTTTGCCCAGACAAAATTGCCGTCAAGGTCTAATTTAAGCATATAGCTGCCTGCACCATTGAGGGTAAAAGTACCCGGCCCAGGGTCAAAGTCTGTTGTGTCATAAAAATTGCCACTCAGGTACAGGTAGCCGTCCGCACCAATATCGATCAAACGATTGCTTTTTCCTTCAATACTTTTTGCCCAGATAAAATTGCCGTCTTTATCCAGTTTGTGGAGGAACATTGCCGGGCCGTTTACCGCAACCAGCGTAAAAATGCCCGGCCCCGGGTCCATATCTACGGTGTCATTAAAATAACCAACGGTATATACATTTCCTTCCTGGTCGATATCGATGGAGTATCCCATATCATCCATTTTGCCGCCAAACGCCCTGGCCCACAAAAGTGCTCCTTTATCATTGACTTTAAAGACAAACGCATCGAAACTGTCGCCCGGGATACTGGCGCTGGCACTGAAATTTAAGACAGCCGGGCCGGGATCAAAGTCTACGGTTTTCAGGAATCCTCCTGTAGCAAGAACATTTCCTTCCCGGTCTACCTGCATGGATGAGTTTCCGTAAAAAGGACTGTATACCTGCCAGGCCCTGGCCCACTCAAAAGCCGGGGTTTGTGCCTGCACAAAAAGCGACGCCTGTACTATCGCTACTAATACGATCAGTTTTTTCATAGCCAGGGATTTGGTCATTCAAATATAACTCCTATAAAATAAAATATATGAACAATCCGGTTTACTGTTTCACCAGGCTGAAATTGGCGATGACCGGGTTGTGGTCGGAGAGCGCGGGCGTGCTGAGGCTTTCGTAGCCCATCAGGTGCAGCAGGCTGTCGTCGTAGAAAATATAGTCGATCCGCAGCGTAGGGGAGATCATGTTGTAGGTACGCCCCAAACCCTTGCCTTTTTTGACAAAAGCATCTTTCAGGTTGCCTTTGATGGTCGTGTAGGTATAAGAGCAGGGCACATCGTTCAGGTCGGCGCACAGGATGGCCGGGTAGGGGCTTTTGTCTATTTCCGCCCGGGCCAGGATTGCCTGCGGGGCGCGCTTGAGATAGGCATTGTGCATTTTTTCGGCAAAGGTCTTCGAGTAGCCCGGTTTTTGTTCCAGCTTTTCGGTATTGCTTTTGACTTCTTCGATAAAGGCCTTGTCTTTATCCGCCAGCAGGAAGGACTGCAGGTGCACGACAAAGAGGCGTACTTTTTTATCGTTGGGCAGGGTCACATCGCAGCGCATCATCTTGATGTACTGGTCAATGGCGATCTCTTCAAAATTGGATAGAGGGTATTTGGAAAACACGGCATTGCCAATGTAGATCTTTGCACCCAGGTCATTGTCGTACATAAAGCGGTACTCTTTGTATCCTGCTTTTTTGAAATACTGGCTGGCCTTTTTGTTGCTGCCGTCCGTGTTGGTGTAAAATTCGATCATGCAGAACAGGTCCGGTTGCTGCTGCTCTACCAGGCTGAACATTTTTTCCGGGCGGCTTTTATCTGCCGGCTTGTCGTACAGACCCAGTCCATGCACATTCCAGCTCATGATCTTCAGGCCGTCTACTTTGGCTTTCATCTGGTTGCTGCTGAAAAAGTTTAGGCCCCAGACCGGCAAAATGAGGTCATAGCACAGGCTCAGTACCAGTACGGAAAGCAGGCTGCGCCAGCGTTTGCGGGTAAAGAGCCAGACCAGGATAAAGAGCGCATTGAAGAGTAAGGCGAATGCGGTGCTGAGGCTGACGATACCGATGTACTTCAGGTCGGCAGGGTTGGTATTGGAGGCATATTCACAGAGCAGCAACCACAGCGCGACCCCTATATTAATCAGGAAAAGCGTATGGCTGAACAAGGCACGGATAAAAGCAGCAACTTTTTTCACCGATGCAATTTAGTGCCTTTGATCCAAAACGAAAAAGGGCAACGCGATCTGCATTGCCCTTTTCTTTTCTGATAAGTAAACTCTAGTTCTGGCTGGCTTTGAAGCGTTTGAAGGCTTCGTTCAGCTTCGGTGTTACTTCAAGCGCATCGCCGACTACACCATAGTCTGCTGCTTTGAAGAATGGCGCCTCAGGGTCCTTATTGATTACGACGATGGTTTTGGAACCGTTCACACCGGCCAGGTGCTGTATGGCGCCGGAGATACCGATGGCCACATACAGGTTGGGGCGGATGGTGCCGCCGGTCTGGCCTACGTGCTCATGATGCGGGCGCCAGTGGGAGTCGGCAACCGGGCGGGAGCAGGCAGTGGCTGCGCCGATGGTAGCGGCCAGCTCTTCGATGACCCCCCAGTTTTCCGGACCTTTCAGACCGCGGCCGCCGCTCACAACGAGTTCCGCTTCTGTCAAAGGAACGGAACCGCTTACTTTGTTCACTT
>JAEUVW010000055.1 GCA_016786525.1 Chitinophagaceae bacterium | reverse complement strand
AATGATTTTACGGTTCAGGCGCGTGCGGATGAGCCGGGTGCTGCGCTGCTGTTTAATATTTTTACCGGAAACAGTATAAATGGTTTATCTTGCCTGCTACAGAACATCCGATGCGGGAAGGCCAATTTATAAAGAAACACAAAGAGCGCTGGGACCAGTACCAGCAGGCGCCTGCGGAAGACCCGGATGAACTGGCCAGGCGTTTTGCCTACCTTGTCGACGATCTTTCCTTTGCCAAAACATTTTATCCTGCCAGCAATACCACCCGCTATATCAATACTATGGCGGCTAAGATCTACCTGGATATTTACAAGAACAGGAAAGAAAAATCACAAAGGTTGCTGACGTTCTGGACGACGGAACTACCCTTGATCCTGTTCAGGTACCGCCGCACTTTATTTGTTTCCTTCCTGTTTTTTGTCTCCTTTTTCCTGTTGGGTGTGCTGGCCTCGGCTATGGAACCGGACTTTGTCAGGATGGTACTGAGTATGGATTACGTAGATATGACGGAGCAGAATATAGCCAATGGCGACCCGTTTGGCGTCTATAAAGACGGCGACCCCTTCCTGATGTTCCTGTTCATTGCCTGGAATAATGTGCGGGTATCGCTGATGATGTTTGGTTCGGGTATCTTTTTCGGCCTGGGTACTCTGTACCTCCTGTTTCACAACGGCGTTATGGTTGGTGCGTTTGAACACATGTTTTACCAGCATCACCTGGGTGCAGAATTTTTCCTGGTGGTCTTCATCCACGGTACCCTTGAGTTGTCTGCGGTGGTCATCGCGGCCTGCTCGGGTTTTGTGCTGGGCGGCTCCATCCTTTTTCCCGGCACGTATACCCGGGCGCAGTCGTTGCGCAGGGCTGCCAAAGATTCGGTAAAGATCATTGTAGGATTGATACCGGTGTTTGTGATCGCTGCTGTTTTCGAAAGTTATGTTACCCGGCATACGGAGATGCCTTTGTGGCTCAGCCTGTTTATCCTTGTGTCGTCGCTGGCGTTTATCCTTTTCTATTTTGTCTTGTACCCGGTACGGGTATTTCAAAACCACAGGAAGAACTTTATTGAAAACGCTGCTTAAATATTGTATGCTGACTGTCCTGATGCTTGCAGGAAACAGGGCTCCCGCAACGCCGGATACCGTGTCCGTTACCGAAGAATACTATAGCGAAGACAGCATGGCTGCACCGCTTGTGCTGCACCGCGCCGTCATGTCTGCCGAAGACTGGACCCAGCTGACGGAGGACCCGGCTTTTGCTTACCGGGACAAACGGGAGGCTGAGACGGAGCAAAAAGAACGTCGTGAAGGTGGACTGGAAAAAGCGCTCAACAGCTTTTTCGGCTTTTTTGCCTCGGGTACGGGCACCCTCATTTTCTGGCTGCTGGTATTTGGTGTCCTGGGGTATATGCTGTACCGGATCTTCAAAGGAGAGGTAAGCCGCTTGTTTGGAAGAAAGGAAAAGCCGGTGCGGGAAGAAGAAGCTCCGGGGCAACTGAGCCGGGAGGATCTGCTCAGCTCAGACTGGCAAAGCTCTATGGAGGCAGCCGTGGCCGCGCAGGATTTCGGAGCGGCAACCCGCTTTGCTTTTGTGCATGCGTTGCAGCTGCTCCACCAGCAGGGGCATATCACTTACCGGATCGATGCCACGAATTACGAGTATTACCGTGCCATAAAAAGTGAAGCGCTTAAGCCCTTATTGAAAAACCTGCTGCTGCGTTATGAGTATGCCTGGTTTGGCCGTATGCCGGTAGATAGGGTACAATGGGAGCAAACCTTTGTTGTTTATTCACAATTAAAAAGGACCCTGTAGCCTCATGAAGCGTCTTTCCCTGACCCTGTTTCTGCCGCTGCTGCTCTTTGCTTTGTGCTGCTCCTGCAACAAAGTAAAGAAACCGGGAACCAACTGGCAGCCCGCCCTAAAACGTGAGGGTAAGCATCCGTACGATACCTACCTGGGGTTTCAGTCCCTGTGGTATTACTTTCCAGGTGCCGAGGTACGGACCTTATACAGCAGTTTCGACTTTGAAGCATTGAACAATACGACCGCGACCAACGGGCAGGACCAATCCCTGGTCGTTCTGCTGGGTAGCAGCCTTACTTTTTCCAATCAGGAATGGACGGCCATCAAAGATTTTATGCGCAACGGAAACGAGGTGCTGCTGCTGTCTTCCCATATTGATGAGCAGATACTGGATCAGCTGCACCTGAAGCAAAAGCCCGGCCTGGAGTCCAGGCCGGTAT
>JAEUVW010000001.1 GCA_016786525.1 Chitinophagaceae bacterium | reverse complement strand
AGCCTGGGCGTTTTTCTCATCGCCTGCGAACCTGGATATCATCACGCCCGAAAGCATGTCCTTCCGGGTACTCAGCGAGCTGCCGGACAAGATTTATCCCGGCCTGATCATCAACTATAAAATTGCACCGCTCTTCCACATCCCCTTACACTGGACCACCGAGATCACGCATGTATCAGAGGGTGTCTACTTTGTAGACGAGCAGCGCTCCGGCCCCTACCGCCTCTGGCACCACGAACATCATTTTGAAGAACGGGACGGTGGTGTGCTCATGACGGATATCCTGCACTACGATATCGGCAAAGGGCTGCTGGGGCGCCTCGCAGGAGCCTTGTTCGTGCATGCGCAGGTAAAAGCCATCTTTGCGTACCGGTACGGGAAACTGGAACAGTTGTTTCCTGCTGCAGCAGTAAGTCAAAAAAACCTATAAGGTTTTGAAAACCTTATAGGTTTGATCAGCAGGGTATAAAAAAAGCAGCGCTCAGGCTGCTTTTTACACTTAAGAGATAAACTTCTTTTTTTCATTCAGCAGGCTCCATGTGGTCTGCTCGGCAACGATCGTATTGGTCAGTACTCCCAGGCCGTCGATCTCCAGGGTCACCACATCGCCGGGCTGCAGCCACTGTACAGCATAGTTCGGGTCGTTGAGCAGGCCGGTCCCGTTCAGTTCCAGGAAACAACCGGTCCCTACGGTACCGCTTCCGATCACATCGCCGGGCAATACATCGGCTCCGTAGGCGCAGCGTTCTATGATCTCTGCAAAGGTCCAGTCCATATCGGCCATATTGCCTTCGCTGACCACTTCTCCGTTCACTTTGCAGGTCATACCCAGGTAATAGCTGTTGCCGGTGTGCTTGCCTTTGGTGGGTACACGGTAAGGTTCCAGCTCATCGGGTGTTACCATAATGGGGCCGATAACGGTGCTGAAGTCTTTGCCCTTAGCGGGGCCCAGGTTCAGCAGCATTTCTTCCATTTGAAGGGTACGTGCGCTCATGTCGTTCATGATCATGTAGCCGGCAATGTATTCGTCGGCTTCTGCCGCGGTAAAGTTCCTTCCTTTCTTGCCCAGTACCACCGCTACTTCCAGCTCAAAATCCAGTTTTTGGAAATGATCCGGCATACAGACGATATCGCCGGGGCCCTGTATGGCATTGTGGTTGGTAAAATAAAAGATCGGGTAATGGTCAAATTCTGCGATCATATCGACCTTGCGGTTGCGCCGGGCTGCAGCCACATGCTGGCGGAAGGCATAGCCATCCCTGCAGGATGTGGGTTCTGGTACCGGGGCCAGTAGGGTAGCCGTTTTGTATTCTGCGTCCGGAGCAGGTGCCGTAATCCCTTTTTTGATACCGGCTTCGGCCTCCCTTGCAATGGCGCTGTTCGTTGCCCACTCGTTGAGCATGGCTTTCATATTGTCCGGCAGGCGGCTGTCTAATTTGTTGGTGTCATAAAGCCGGCCGTCTATAAGCAGGGCCAGTTGTTGTTTCCCGTTTTTGCTGTAAGTAGCTAATTTCATCCGTATGCTTTTTTGTTTTTTGATCTGGTTGAGGGAAAAGCCTTCATGCACATCTACCCGGATGTAACACGGACCTGGGTCTTTCTCCTGTAAGAATTTTTAAGCAAGCAAAGGTATTAAAATATTCATGTTCCGTAGGGGCATAAAAAAACCGCCCCTGATGGGGCGGTTTTTTAGAGCATTACAATCGGATTATTTCACTACAGAAAGACGTTCTGTAACTACTTTATCACC
>JAEUVW010000410.1 GCA_016786525.1 Chitinophagaceae bacterium | reverse complement strand
GTCAAACTTGTTGTATATTTTATACGGATCACGCATTTCCACACGCGACATAGAAGCTTTCGCCAGGGCTGTCTCCAGCGCCATAACTGCCTGTGCATTTTTGATGGCCTGAGCCTCATCGTTGCCCATCAGGGTAAACATCTTGGTCAGGTAAGTCTTGTAGGCTTCCCTGATCACCACCGTGCGGGCGTCGTTGTTCAGGTAGTAATCGCGGTCGGGCATACCCAGGCCGCCCTGGAATATCTGGCAGATCTGTTTGGTAACCTCCTTATCATCCGGGGCTACATAGAAACTGAAAACGGAGCCGATACCTTCAGTGTGTTCTTTGGCGATCTCTGCAAGCAGCTCTTCCGGAGTTTTCACCGCATCAATACGGGTCAGCCAGGGATTCAAAGGCGTCAGTCCTGCTTTTTCGATCGTAGCGCTATCCATACCGCTGCGATAAAAGTCCCCTACTTTCTGATCGGCACTGCCCGCTTTCGCATTCTTTTGTGCGGCTGCGGTCTCGAGCAGACCATGCAGGATGTCGAAGTTGTTGTTGATCAGCTGGTTAAAACTGCCCCACCGGGTCTCGCTGGCGGGGATCGGGTTTTGCTTAAACCAGTTTCCGTTGGCATACATAAAGAAGTTCTCACCCGGGCTGACTGTGGTATCCATATTGGCCGGATCCAGCAGCTTGACCGCAGAGGCTGTTTCTTCGTTCTTGCTGCTTTCTTTTGTACCGCCTCCGCAGGAAGCCAGGGCACAAATCGTTGAAAGAGCCAGTAAGCTTGGTTTCAAATTCATAAAATATATCATTTTTAAGTCCACAAAAGTAATGCGATTTTGCTCATATCCCACCCCCCGCTTTGGGGGAAATTCTGTATCCCGGCAAAAAACCTGCCGGGAAAGGAAAGGCCTGCCCCGATGGAGGCAGGCCTTTTATACCAGATATTTTTACTTATTGCTTACTGAAGGATGAGCCGTAATAACGGCGGCCGCTTGTCGTATAACTGATGACATAGATATAGGTACCCGGCACGAGTGTTGCTACAGGAATATCCGTTTCTGCGGCCAGGGCCTGTGTTAAGATACATTTTCCCGCCATGTTATAAATATCAATCCGGGAAGCCTCGGTATGAGACAGGCTGATATGCATCTGGCTTGCCGCTGGGTTGGGATATACCTTTACATCGCTGCTGTTGACCAGGGGCAAGTCTATCCCGGTAGGATCGGAAATCGTCACATCATCTACATACAGCGTGGTACCGGCCACAGGTTTTGTCTTATTGGTGGGTATAAAACTCACCACCAGTCTGTCGGGGATCATCGTTGCATCGGTATACGTCAGGGCGGTCGTTATTTTCTTAAAAGTACTGCTGGCGGTGATCGCCACGGTACCCTTGCCGATCACGGAGTCTTCTCCGCCCGGGGCAATGCCGTTTTTGATCGCCAGCACGGCCATTTCACCCACATCGGAAGAGCCGGCGGAAGCGTGCTGTACAAAGGCGTGTACATAGTAAATACGTTTCGTCACCGGGGTGCCGCCGGTCAATGTGTACCGGTAATCTCCGGCCAGCACGGCCGCCATATCAAAGGCAATATTGCTGTTGGCCAATATGGTCGGGAAGGTGTCGGTGGTGGTGGTCACCAGCATGGCGGAAGCGCTGCCGCCGTTCTTTACAGTTGTGGATTTCGAAGTCCTTGCAGCAAAGCCGGGTGTGCTGGTCAGTGTGTAGTATACTTTAATGAGGGAGTCGGAAGAAAACCAGCCGTCCGGGCGTTCCAGGGTTCCGGAGTATGTTTTCCAGGTTTCCATATCGGCACCGGTAATGGTTTGCGCACGGCCCGGTAATACAGCAAGTGCTACTAAGGCAAGGGTAAACAGTCGTTTCATGAATATCTATTTAGTCTTTATCAAAAATAAGGCTTTGTCATAAAAAAAGACCACTATTTGCGGCCTTTATTTATCTTTGATTTTATTAAAATAAGCTTTCTTTTGGATCGTATCGGTAGTTTCATTTCAGGTCTTGGTATCTTAGACGCAGCCCCTGCTGTTTCTTCTTCACAAATTACCGTCCTGTTGATCATCATCACCCTTTTGTTACTGCTGACCGCTATATCAGCCGGAGCCGAAACAGCCTATTTTTCCCTGAAGGCAAAAGACATCAATGAGCTGATCAATAAAGATTCCGGTTCTGCCCGTCAGGCCATCCGCCTGCTGGATCAGCCGCAGCGCCTGCTGGCCACCATACTGGTCACCAACAACTTCCTGAATATTGCAATCGTTATTACCACCAACATGCTGGTCAAAGACCTGTTCAGCGGCCTTAGCCCCCTTTCGTCTTTCCTGATACAGGTAGTAGCCGTGACCTTCCTGCTGGTGCTGTTCGGGGAGGTGCTGCCCAAAGTGTATGCCACACAAAACAACCTGCAGATGGCCTTGTTCAGCGCGCCGATCATTATGATACTGACCAATATCCTCAAACCGGTCAGCGGGCTGT
>JAEUVW010000414.1 GCA_016786525.1 Chitinophagaceae bacterium | reverse complement strand
CCACCAAAGGCTGTATGCCGAGGATCATGCCAAACAGGGTAGCGATGCCTTTTCCACCCCGGAATCCAGCCCATACGGGGAAGATATGGCCAAGTACGGCTGCAATACCCAGGATCACCTGCAGGTTCACAAATGGCTCGGACGTCCAGGTATACGTAGAAAGAATAGACAGTTTTACCGCAATAAAGCCCTTGAGCATATCGGCGATCATCACGATGACCCCGGCGTTTTTTCCCAAGACCCTGAAGGTGTTGGTGGCCCCTGCGTTACCGCTCCCATGTTCACGAATATCTATACCATAGAAACGTTTGCTTACCCAGACAGCGGAAGGAATAGAACCGAGAAGGTAGGCAAAAAGCACGAGCAGTATATCCAGCATTAGTAGAGTACGATTTTATTGAGTTACAAATATAATGCTATTTTTGAAAAACGGAACATATAGCGCAGCGATAGATTTGTGCGATTTAAGGGTTAAAATACACACAATATGAACGCTAAATACTTCAGCCGGCAGATCAGCTTACTGACCTTTTTCTTCCTCCTGTTGACCGTACCGGTTTGCGGGCAGCGTGCAGGAGACGACTATGTTGAGCTGCATAAGCAAACAGCTATCCTGCTGATGAAGCAGTCAGGCATACCGGCCAGCATCATCCTGGGCGTGTCTATGGTAGAGTCGGCTATGGGAAAAAGTAAAAATTGCCGGCTTCTTAACAATTATTTTGGTGTCAAAGGAAAAAACAACCTGCATAAAGGAAAGTCGGGGCATCGTTCTGCCTACAAACAGTATCCTTCCGCCGCCGCATCTTTCAAGGACTTTGTGCGCATCGTCAGCAAAAAGAAGTATTACCCAAACCTGCGCGGGAAAATGGATTACAGGAAATGGCTGACGCACATGAACAAGCATGGCTATGCGGAGGCCAAAGGCAAATGGATCAGCGACGTCAGCCTGATGATCCGGAAGTACAATCTTACAGAGCTGGACCAGGAAGATTTTATACCTGACGACAATAGTTTTCCGGTATGGGGTGCCGACTCTACAATGCTGCAGCTGCAGGAGTAGCGTCAGCGGCGGACTGTGTGGCTTTCTGCATCCAGAGCATTGCAAAGAGGTAGACAAAGACGCCGAACTGCACCTCGAGCATGGCCTCCACCATCATGGCCACGAACAAGGCAAGCCAGGTAGCGAGTACATAAAATGAGGCCCTGTTTTTTTTCAAACGCCTGAGCGGGTAAAACAACCAGCCCAGGAAAACGCCCAGCGTGACCAGGCCCCCGGCCAATGTGACTTCCATCAGCTGGTTATGCGGTACGATCCGTTGCTCCGGCCGGGTATCCGGGGAGTACAGTTCGTATTTCCGTTTCATCTCTTCGCGGATGTCCCCGGCTCCCACCCCCAAAACAGGGTGCTCTTTGATGATCCTGAACGCCAGGTCGTAGGAAATCAGGCGCCCGATGTCTGAAAAGTCGGCGCTGTGGTTGCCCTGCTCGTATTCGTTCAGGCTGTACACCGCATATTGGATCTTGCTGCGGAAAGACGGTATGTAAGTATAAGCCACAGATACCGATACAATACCGCTCAGCAGGATCAGGCTTGCGGTACGGGCTTTGCCGCGCCGGAAAAGGTAAATGATGTATAGGGAAATAAAAGTATACAAAACAAGCAGACCGCTTCTTACGGCCAGCAGGTGCAGGAAGAGCACGAAAAAGATAACGGCGGCGGCGGTAATGGCTTTCTGGCGCGGGCTGTCCATTTTCCTGAAAGTAAAGCAGCACCAGATCACAATCCAGGCAATAAAGATACTGAAGCGTATATGATCCTTATAGGCAGGAGTAGGCAGTACCTGGGAATAGAAATACCCGCTGATGGACTTTTCCGGATCGGCAAAGAAAAACGATAGGGTATACAGGCAGCCTCCTGCCGCCAGCGCCATCAGGCCAAAAGACAGGATTTGCAATTGCCTGTTGTTGAGCGGCCGGAGAAAGCAGAAAGCCAGCGGAAATAAAATAAAGGGAAACTTTACCTGCACCCGTTCCGTCCAGTAAGGGATATCGCTGCTCCAGAAATAAGAAAGGGCATAGAGGCCAATCCAGGCCATGCCCAGCAACCACCATTGCTGCCGGAACCATTCGCGCGGCGGGGTATGCCATAAAGCATTGATGCAAAAAAGAAACATGCTTGCCGAAAGGATAGCCCTGCCGCACAAAAAACCCAAAACCATACCCCAGGTAGTGAGGATAGCAATTTTAACCTGATTTTGAATTAAGAAATTTCGTAAGTCGTTATTTTTCACTAACTTTGGTTCTGGCAGAAGAACGCAAATGTCGTTAACTTATTTTTTAAATGGAAGATAAACCAAAGCCTTTTTTTTCATTAAAACCTATCTTTCGTTTTTGCCGTACGGTCCGGTACCTGGAGCGCAGGCAAGTGTGGTACAGGCTGTTTTATCCCATTAAAAAATTGTATTATGTGCCGTCGCCAATACCGGCACGGCAATTAAAAACGGCGATGGAGCACCCGGAGCTGCAGCTGACCATAGTTCCGGCCTGCCTGCAAGCCATTGACCTGCGGGAGCATACCTTTACCTTCCTAAACAGGACGAAGTCCTTCGGTGCCGGAATCGATTGGGCCTTTCAGGACTTTGGCTTGCTATGGTCCTTTCACCTGCACTATTTCGGCTGGCTTTCTGCTTTCGGTATTACTAAGGAAAAAGGTTTAGATATACTATTACAATATGTTGAAAATTATAACAAAGGATATTTTTTTGAACATTCTTATGTGGCCAGTTACAGGCTTGTAAACTGGATGCGGTTTTGCCTGGATCATTCCATCAGGGAGGAGCGGATCTTTGCCAGTTTGTACCGGCAGTCGCAGCGCCTGGCGGCTTTCCCGGAATATGAGCTGATGGGAAACCATTTGCTGGAGAACGGTATTGCCTTGGTTTGGGCAGGTCTTTTCTTTGGAGACGGGCGTTTGCAGGAAAAAGGAGAGCGTATTTTGCTGCAGCAGTTTCCCGTACAGGTTTTATCGGATGGTGCTCATTTCGAAAAATCATATGCGTATCATACTGTTCTTTTGAAAAGACTGCTGGAGCTTGCCGGGTATTATGGTCATTTTTCAAAAGAAACTATTTTTTACAAACAGTTGATTGACATTTGTTCACGAATGCTATCTTATGTTTTTGTTCTGAATAATGGCAATAATTTTCCGCCTATGTTCGGGGATAGCAATGAAGGAATGTATATACCGTTTGCAGATTTAAAGAATCTGGCACAGAATTTGCTACTAAAAAACGATAAGCTGCCCCTTGGAGAGAGTGGTATCCGGAGATTGGATAAGGGAGCTTGTACGTTGTTCTTTAACTTGGGGAATATTACCGCCTCCGCTCAGCCGGGGCATACCCACGCCGATGCATTTACTTTTTGCCTGAATGTAGGAGGTCTGCCTGTGTTGGTCGACCCCGGTGTCAGTACTTACGAAGCGGGGGCAGTGCGGCAGCGGGAGCGCGCTACGGCGGGGCACAATACGATTTGTGTCGCCGGGGCGGATTCAGCCGAGGTGTGGGCTTCTTTCCGCATTGGCAGAAGAGCTGATTGTATTTGTTTAAGTGAAGACTTCGAAATGCTTGATTGTGAGCACGATGGATATTTAGATGATTTCAGCATTATGCACCGCAGGATGCTTCGTTTTGAAGAAAGTACTATTTTGATC
>JAEUVW010000413.1 GCA_016786525.1 Chitinophagaceae bacterium | reverse complement strand
GCTGTCCCGGGCATCCTGCCCATCATGGAATCTGCAGAAATAGCCTGCAGAAAAGAAGCTACCGCTTCTTTCTTAATCTGTGCCTGAGCAGAAGCGGACACCAGCAACGCAACCAAAAGGAGTCTGTACATACCTGTTATTTAGGCACAATTTAACTTTTTTAGCAGCAACCTGCCACTAGCTATTTGCTACTAGCTAATAGCTATTTTCAGGGCTTGGGGACGGCACAAAAATTTAACGCCAATTGTTGAAATAATTTTGCAAATTTGTATCCGGAAATTCAAAGCCCGAGCCGATAAACGAAAATGAGAAAAAACCTGACCATATCAATCGCTGAAGCGCTCTCCCAGAGTGCCATATTGCGTTGGGTTTTTGCTGTTCAGCCCAGAACAGTTTTTGCGTACACCCCACGTCCCTTTTGGGTGCGACGTTGATACTCCCTTTGTATAGGGCTGCCCGGGGGCGGCGCTATCGTTCACTGCCAAGGACCATAGGGGTCCCATTACTCATTTTTTGACCCGTTAACGATAATGCAACAGCAACAACAGCAACAATTCCAGATAGTGGTGGCCAATGAAAGCCATTTCCACTTCGCGGAAACCATTTGTGATGAAATGGCCGAGTCCGCCAAGGCCCGGGGAACCGGTATCGCCAAGCGATCACCTGACTATATCATCGAAAAAATGAAAGAAGGCAAGGCCGTCATCGCCCTCTCCTACGATGGAGAATGGGCCGGCTTCTGCTACATTGAAACCTGGGAGGGAGAATACGTAGCCAACTCCGGCCTCATCGTCTCCCCAAAATTCAGGAAGAGCGGACTGGCCCGTTCCATCAAACACAAGATCTTCGAACTGTCCCGCAAGAAATACCCAGACGCAAAGATCTTCGGCCTCACCACCGGCCTGGCCGTGATGAAGATCAACAGTGAACTGGGCTATGAACCCGTGACCTATTCCGAGCTCACACAGGATGAAGCATTCTGGGCCGGCTGTAAAAGCTGCGTGAACTATGAGATCCTGATGAGCAAGGGCCGCAAGAACTGCATGTGCACCGCCATGCTCTACGATCCCAAGGATCACTACGAGCCTGAAGAAACCAAACAGTTCTTCG
Organism: Chitinophagaceae bacterium; assembly: GCA_016786525.1. Taxonomy (GTDB): domain Bacteria; phylum Bacteroidota; class Bacteroidia; order Chitinophagales; family Chitinophagaceae; genus Rurimicrobium. Next base: position 1,236 of record JAEUVW010000413.1, on the reverse strand, counting down.
AAGAAAAAAAATCCGTACTGGAGCGGCTGATGAATTTCAAGCAGTGGAGCCTGCTGAAGGCTTTCCGCAAAGACGGCGCTTCATCCGTAAAAGCATTTTTCAGCCATTTGTTTCATCTCTAAAAAACCAACATTAGCATATGCAAGACCCCAAACCCGGCACAGGAAAAAAACTGGTACTTGGTTTCAGCGGCGGCCTGGACACTACCTTCTGCGTGAAATACCTGGGTGAAGACCTGGGCTACGAGGTGCACAGCATCATCGTGAACACCGGCGGCTTCAGTGAAGATGAATTGAAAAAGATCGAAGCACACGCATATGCCCTCGGTGTAAAAACCCATACCACCGTGAATGCGGTGAAGAGTTATTACGACAGGATCATCCGCTACCTCGTGTACGGGAACGTGCTGAAGAACAATACCTATCCACTAAGTGTAAGTGCTGAACGCCTGTCACAGGCCCTCAGCATTGCCGAACATACCAAGAAACTCAATGCCGATGCGGTAGCGCATGGCAGTACCGGTGCGGGGAATGACCAGGTGCGGTTTGATATGATCTTCCACATCATGATCCCCAGCGTGGAAATTATAACACCTATTCGCGATCTCAAACTGAGCCGCGAAGCAGAGATCGAATACCTGAAAACGAAGGGCGTGGAGATGAACTTCGAAAAAGCGCAGTACTCCATCAACAAAGGCCTTTGGGGTACCAGCGTAGGTGGCAAGGAAACATTGAACTCCAATGGCATGCTGCCCGAATCCGCGTGGCCAACACAAATGACAAGGGGAAGTGAACAGGAGGAGGTTGTAGTGAGGTTTGAGAAGGGAGAATTGGTGGCCGTGAATGGAAAATCATTTGGGCATCCTACGGAAGCGATTCAGTACTTACAAACACTCGCAGGTCCTTATGGCATCGGCAGGGATATCCATGTGGGTGATACCATCATCGGTATCAAAGGTCGTGTGGGTTTTGAAGCGGCTGCGCCGATGGTGATCCTGAAAGCGCACCATGCACTGGAAAAGCATGTGCTCACCAAATGGCAGTTGCAATGGAAAGACCAGCTCGCATTGTTCTATGGCAACTGGCTGCACGAAGGCCAGATCCTCGATCCGGTGATGCGCGATATTGAAGCATTCCTTGCCAACTCGCAGGCCAAAGTTACGGGCGATGTGTTCATTCATCTCATGCCTTATCGGTTCCAGGTGACGGGCATCTCCTCACAGTTTGACCTCATGAA
>JAEUVW010000338.1 GCA_016786525.1 Chitinophagaceae bacterium | reverse complement strand
CGTTGGGACCACGGAATACGATCGGGCAGGTAAACTGGCCTGCGCTCATCGATACTGTTTTGGCAGCATGGTTCAGGATCTGGTCAAAAGCCAGTACGGCGAAGTTCCAGGTCATAAACTCAACGATGGGGCGGGTACCGTTCATCGCAGCACCTACACCAATGGCAGCAAAGCCCAGCTCGGCAATCGGCGTATCGATCACGCGGCGTTCGCCGAACTCGTCCAGCATACCCTGGCTTACTTTGTAGGCACCATTGTACAGCGCTACTTCCTCGCCCATCAGGAACACATTTTCATCACGACGCATTTCTTCCTGCATCGCTTCACGAAGAGCCTGACGGAAAGCTATTGTACGCATATAATAAGTCTGTTTGTTTTTTAATTTAGTGTTATAAATCGGGTAAAGATAATCTGATTTCGGAAATTTAACGTCAAGGCCTTACGAAACATTCACATCAATCATTCAGCATTAAACATTAACCATTCCCTTCATTACCAGCCCAGCAGCCAGGCAAAAATCAGCGGCGCCACAATTGTAGCGTCGGACTCTACCACGAATTTAGGGGTATGGATATCCAGCTTACCCCAAGTGATCTTTTCGTTGGGTACTGCCCCACTGTAAGAACCGTAGGATGTCGTGGAGTCGGAAATCTGGCAGAAATAGCTCCAGAACGGCACATCATGCCATTCCAGGTCCTGGTACATCATCGGCACCACGCAGATCGGGAAGTCGCCGGCAATACCGCCACCGATCTGGAAGAAGCCCAGGCCTTTGCCCTGGCTGTACTCGCGGTACAGTTCGGTGAGCCAGACCATATATTCAATCCCGCTTTTCACGGTGTCTGCCTTCAGTTCTTTTTTGATCACATAACTGGCGAAGATGTTGCCCGTTGTGCTGTCTTCCCAACCCGGCACTACAATCGGGATGTTCTTTTGGGCGGCGGCCACGATCCAGCTGTCTTTCGGGTCGATCTCGTAGTATTGCTCCAGTTCTCCGCTCAGTACCACTTTGTACAGGAATTCATGCGGAAAAAACCGCTCACCGGCAGCTTCTGCATCTTTCCAGGCTTTCTCCAGGTGCTTTTGCAGGCGGCGGAAAGCCTCTTCTTCGGGAATGCAGGTATCGGTTACCCGGTTGTAGTGATTTTCCAGCAGGTCCCACTCATCCTGGGGTGTAAGGTCGCGGTAATTGGGTACGCGTTTGTAGCTGTTGTGCGCTACCAGGTTCATCACATCCTCTTCGAGGTTGGCACCGGTACAGGAGATCATGTGTATTTTATCCTGGCGGATCATCTCTGCCAGTGAAATGCCCAGCTCGGCAGTACTCATGGCACCGGCCAGGGAGACCAGCATTTTGCCCCCTTCGGCCAGGTGGGTTTCATATCCTTTAGCCGCGTCCATCAGGGCCGCTGCGTTAAAGTGACGGTAATGGTGTTGTATAAACTGAGAAACAGGTCCTTTCATTTTGGTAGCAATATATTAAGTGCGAAGGTGAACGTTATTGCCATACGGCAACATGAACTTTTTGTAAATTAATTTTTCTTCTTGAACTGGTTGATCGCATTGCGCGTAAAGTCGCTGAGCACCAGCCTGCCGCTGATCGCTGCGCGTTCGGGCAACAGTTTGTCCCAATCTTCTGTTCCTTTCCAGAAGATCTTTTTCAGCTCCGACATGGCTGCCGGGTTGCTGTGCGCCAGTTTATTAGCCAGTTTGGCCACGGCGTCATCTACCTCATGCGTGCTGCTGTGCACTTCGGCATACAGCCTGTTGCGTTTTGCCCATTCCGCGCTGCGCCACTCCGTAGCATCGATCGCCAGCTGGGAAAATGCCGAAGGGCCGACTTTCTTTTCTACTGCAGGGCCCACCACGAAGGGGCCGATACCTACGGCCAGCTCGCTGAGTTTGATCGCCGAAGCGTCATTCGCAATAGCATAGTCCGCTGCGGCAATCAGCCCAACACCACCGCCTACGGCTTTACCCTGTACGCGGGCAATAATCAGCTTATGGCAACGGCGCATCGCATTGATGACATGGGCAAATCCGCTGAAAAATTTCAAGCCTTCGGCTTCTGTTTGAATGGCCATCAGCTCGTCGAAGGAAGCGCCGGAACAAAATACTTTATCTCCGCCACTCTTCAGCACGATCACCTTTACACGGTCATCGATACCTATATCATTAATGGTCTTGGCCAGGTCGTTTAAAATAGCTGCCGGCAGGGAATTACTGGCCGGGTGAAAAAATTCAATAGTGGCGATTCCATGATCGAGCGAGTGGGTGACATACCCTTCTTTATGCTGCATGTTGTTCCTTTTTATAGTTGACTAATGAGTATTATTTTACTGTTGGCCTGGCCTGGCAGGCCAGGAAGTTTTCCCACTCTTCCAGTACCTTTCCTTTCATCACCCTGGGAAATTTGTTCATGGCGCCTTCTTTACCTTTAAAACGAAGATAATCGTAAAAAACACTGCTGGGCAATATTTCGACAAAGACTTCTTTCAGGGCCGAGGTACGCTCCACGGCATAATCGTCGTTCAGCTCGCAAAGCGTATCATCGATCAGCTGCTTCACCAGTGCCGCATCTACATTCGTATTGTCCGTACCAATAAACCAGCGGTGCGCAAACAGGTCTTCGTATTTAAAACCGGCTACTGTAAATTCACGGATGGTGATGTCCAGTTTACGCGATACCACGTCAATCGCCTTGTTCATATTGTCTACAGAGGTATGTTCCCCGCAGAGACTCAGGTATTGCTTGGTACGGCCGGTAATGACGATTTCGTACTCGGCAGCATTCGTAAAGCGGAGCACATCGCCGATAAAGTAGCGCCAGGCGCCGGAGCAGGTGCTGATCATCAGCGCATAGTCCACCCCTTCTTCCACTTCATTGATCAGCAAGGATTTCAGCCCTTTGACCGGGTTGCCGTCTTCATCGAAGTTTTCGGAATTGAAGGGTACGAACTCATAAAATATCTTATTGTTCAGCACCAGTTTGATCCCCTGCTCGTTGGGCCGGGCCTGGAAGCCGAAGGAACCTTCTGAAGCCATATAGGTTTCGATATAGGTAATCGGTTTTCCCAGCAGCTTATTGATACTTTCTTTATACGGTTCAAAAGATACCCCCCCGTGAATGTACACACTCAGGTTAGGCCATATCTCATGTATATTGTCTACTTTATGAAATTTGATGATGCGGTCCAGTACGATCTGCACCCAGGCCGGAACACCGCAGATGGTGCCCACATCCCAGGTTTTGGCCTTGCGGACAATAAGCTTGATGCGATCTTCCCAGTTTTCGCGTTTTGAGATCTTGTTGCCGGGTTTGTACAGCAGGTTGCTCACCCATTTCGGCATATTTTTTGCCGAAATACCACTCATATCGCCTTCATAGTGTTCTCCTTTATCAAACAGTGTGGTCGTACCGCCCAGCATCAGGATGCCCTTCTGGAAAGCCGCATGGGGCACTTCGAAATTGGCCATACTGTACAACTGCTTGAATCCCATTTTTTTAATCGCGCGGATCATATCCTGCGTCACCGGTATCTGCTTGCTTGCGGCTTCTGAAGTACCGGAGCTCAGCGCGAAGTACTTTACCTTGCCGGGCCAGGTTACATTTTCTTCGCCGGCAATGCAGCGGTGCCACCATTCGGCATACATTTCATTGTAGGTATGGAAAGGAACGGTTTCGCGGAAAGCCTTCACAAAATCTAGCTCCTGCGACAACATCTGGTCGAAACCGTAGGCCTTACCGAAGGAGGTATACTGACCGCGTTCCAATAATTGTCTGAGCGTGTGGCGTTGGTAGGTGATACCCGTTGCTACCGGAGGTGTAAATTTCTTCCGGAGCTTTAAGGAACGGGAAATGAGTGAACCCAATAATGCCATGTTATCTTTCTATTGCTTTTTCGGAATTTTTAAACAGGAGCGCAAAGGTAAAAAAAACATGGGTTTCCCGGTGTTATAGTTTGCTTTAATTACTGAGCCGCACCGCCAAACAGGATTCAGCAGAAGAATCTTCCGCAGATAAACCTCAAAAATATCAAAACGATGCTGCAACTTAGATTAAATTCTTAAATTTATAGCTCATATTCAATAAAATACTGTGTCGCGCTTTGCCTGCATTTCCTTTATTGTCAGCATTTTGCGCAATGCTGTGTTGCCGGTTTGTTGCCTGCTGGCCGGCAAAGGCATTGCAGGGGCACAAAAGGTCTACCATTGTATGACGGGCATACACTTATACGAATTGAAACCCGGGAGTTCAACCCCGCAGGACACTGCTGTCTTGCAACTGTTGTCTTTATACAAAGACAGCCTGGCGTTCAAAATGGAAGAGCTTATCGCGGAAAACAAAACTCCCCTGAGCAAAACGCAGCCGGAAAGCACCTTAGGGAACTGGATCTGCGATGCAGCCAGGAAGCAGGTATCCCGGCAAGGCATACAGGCAGACATCTGCCTGCTCAGTTACGGCAGTATCGGGAAAGAGTACATTGCTCCCGGGCCGGTGTACCGCAAAGACATTTACGAGCTGATCCCTTTTGAAAACAAAATGGTATTGGTGTCCATGAGCGGAACAGTCCTGCATCATTTGTGCGACAGCATCGCGCGCATGAACGGGATGCCGCTTTCGGGCTTATCTTTTACCATTGACAGCGGCAGGGCGGTCAGGATCAGGATCGGCCCGGAAGCACTGAACGAACACAGGATCTACACCATACTCGTCAATGATTACCTGCTCGGCCGCTATAGCCAGCTCCTGGCAAAATTGTGTCACCGGAACAGGAATACCGGTCTCTCGCTCAGAAACCTGCTCCTGGAAGAATGTATGGAATTGCAAGCCAAGGGAGTGCCGGTGCACCAGGTTTTGGAAAAAAGAATTGCCTATGCAGAGTAGAAGGACATTTATCAAAAAAAGCGGAGCTATGACCGGCGCTTTCCTGTTGGGCTCCCTACCTCTTTTGCGTGCAGCAAAGGCCAAAACAACCCGGCTCACGATATTGCACACCAACGATACGCAGGGCCTGCTGAACCCCTTCCCGGAACAGGCACCCCAATTTGCCGGCAGGGGTGGACTGCAGGCCAGGGCGGACCTGATCCGGAAGATCAGGACTGAAGAAAGCAATGTATTGCTATTCGACTCGGGAGATTTTTTCCAGGGCGGCCCCGACTTTGACCTGTACCAGGGCGCCCCGCAAATAAAAGCCATGCAACTGATGGGCTACGATGCAGCAGGTATCGGGGAACATGAATTTGACGGCGGTGTCGACAACCTTGCCCGGCAGATACGGCAGGCAGGTTTCCCTTTGCTCTGCTGCAACTATGAGGTGCAGCAGTCCGTACTTGCAGGCAGCCTGCTTCCCTATGTTGTCTGTATCCGGGAAGGATTGAAAATCGGGGTATTGGGAGTAAGCCCCGATCTGCAAGGGAAAATTCCGGAAAAAGAATATAAAGGTATCGTTTACCTCAACCCGGTAGACAAAGCCAATGAAACAGCATTGTACCTGAGCAGGAAACAGAAATGCGACTTTGTCATTTGCCTGTCACACCTGGGCCTGAACGATCAGCTGCAGGTAAATGACAAAACACTGGCAAAGGAAAGCCGCCACATCGACCTGGTCATTGGCGGCCATAGCCATACTTTACTGCAGCAACCCCTGAAATATTTCAACCGCGACAAGGAAGAAATTTTGGTGGTTCAGGCGGGCTGGGGAGGAACGCATTTAGGCCGGATCGACTACCTGTTTTCCAGCCAAAAAAATATTTTATCGGCCAATGCCCAAACTGTGGAAATTGGGAAATAAAAAAATAAATTTTGATTTTTTTTTCAACAAAATGTTAGCAACTTCGTCCACCGCAGTAACAAAAAAATCAGGAGCATAAACCTGGACCAACTTACTGAAATGCTGACCAGCAAAGGGATTTGAAAGACAACAATTACAGAATACGCGTAACTCAATGACCGAAAAGCAGAACTTACATATTAGCTCTCAAGAAGAAGAAGCAGTTGCCGCCTGGCAAAAGTGCTTGTCCATCATACAGGATAATGTGAATGAACGCGCCTTTCATACCTGGTTCGACCCGATCAGGGCAGTTGCATTGGAAAACTTTGTACTGACCCTGCAGGTACCCAGCCAGTTTTTTTACGAATGGCTTGAGGAACACTACGTTGATCTGCTGGGGAAAACAATCAAAAGAGTTTTAGGAAAAGACGGCGGCCTGGAATACCGGGTCGTAATGGTCGATGGCAATTCTGCCCGCAACGGGGGCAAGAACAGCGTCATCAATATGCCGGGCAGCACGACACAAAAACCGTCGATGGGCAGCAACATGGTAGACCTGCCCCTGCACATCAAAGACCCGATGAACATCAAGAACCCCTACTCTATCCCGGGCTTGAAACGTACGGTCATTGATCCCCAGCTGAATCCCAATCTTACCTTCGACAACCTGGTAGAAGGCGACTGCAACCGCGTAGCCCGCCTGGCCGGCATGAACGTAGCCCAGAAACCCGGGGCTACCTCCTTTAATCCCCTGGTGATCTTCGGCAGTACCGGATTAGGGAAAACGCATATTGCCCAGGCCATCGGCAACGAAGTGCGCCGCCTGCACAGCAACAAAGCCGTGCTGTATGTGAGCGCAGAAAAGTTCATCAACCAGTTTATCGATCACTCCAAGAACGGAGAAGTAAACGACTTTATCCATTTTTACCAGCTCATCGATGTACTCATCATCGACGACATCCATATTTTTACCACAGCACCAAAGTCCCAGGAAGTATTCTTCGCCATCTTCAACCACCTGCACCAGGGCGGCAAACAGATCATCCTGACCAGCGACACCCCACCCAAAGACCTGGAAGGCATGCAGGAAAGGCTGCTGAGCCGTTTCCGCTGGGGCCTGAATGCCGACATACAGGCACCGGACTTCGAAACAAGGCAGGAGATCCTGAAAATGAAAATGAAGCAGGATGGCATGGAACTGTCTGACGATGTGGTGAAGTATATAGCATTCAACATACAGAACAACATCCGCGACCTGATCGGCGCTTCGATCTCCCTGTTTGCACAGGCTACCCTGAACCGGAAAGAAATAGACCTGGAAGTAGCCAAAAGGGTAATGAAGAACCTGGTGAAGATGAATGCCCGCGAACTGACCATCGAGAATATCCAGAAAATGGTTTGCGAGCATTACAATATCCCTTACGACAAACTGCTGGTCAAAACCCGCAAAAGGGAAATTGTACAGGCCCGGCAGATCACGATGTTCCTGGCGAAGAAATTTACCAAGAGCTCACTGAAAAATATAGGCGAACACTTCGGCGGATTCGACCACACCACGGTGATCCACTCCTGCCAGACCGTAGAAGACCTGATGGATACCGACAACGAATACAAAGAGAAGGTATCGGAGCTGCAGCAGAAAGTACACATGGCCAGCATTTAATACGATAAGGATCAGCAATAGCTGATCCTTATTTTTTTCCTCGTGCTCAACCTATTCTTGCTCAAATCTATAAGGTTTACAAAACCTTATAGGTTTACAAAAAAAATCCTGCCGGTTTCCCGGCAGGATCATACAGCGCACTGCAGGTTCTTTTTAGTATTTATACGCAATTCCTTTTTTGATCACCTGCGATCCGCCCAGGGAGTTGGAGCTACCCCCTACCGTCATTTTATCTGAAGTCATCAGCACGAAGGGGCATTTCATAGCGGCAGCAGCCATTTTCATTTTTTTCTCTGCTTTCCTGTCACCGGTATTGCCGGAGTGATAGTTGATCAGGCTGGTTTTACCTTTGATCTCCCCTTCTTTTTTCAATCCTACAATGTAAGATTTCTCTTCGAAGATCATTACTTTTTCCCAGTCGTCTTCAGAGCGCACATTGATCTTTTCCGTTACATCTTCAACGCGTCCGCTTTTGCCATACGTGATCTTTTCAATAGCGTATTTACTGAGTGTATTTTGGGCATCTTCATTTTCATAAGAGAAGATGACGGTGTATTCATCTACTTTCATCACTTTACCGGTGATGGTCTCCCCGTTGTGCTTTTTAATAATGTCTGCCTGGGCCTGCGCCAATACGGGCAGCAGCAATGAGAACAGGGCAATAATGACTTTCTTCATGAGTTGTTTTTTGATGTGTGAGAAAATTTGAGCGCAAAAGTAAAATTTGGGGCACATTTATCCAATTTTAAATTGAATCTATCGCCACCCGGCTGAAAAACGCTACCTTTGCGCCGGTGATCAAACGCATTTTCCATAGCATTATTGTCGGCGGCCTGGCCATCCTGTTGCTTTTTGGCGCCAGTGCGAAGGAATTTGTGCACCTGTTTGCCCACCACGAAGATACCCACCATACCGAACATGTCTGCCCGCCGGGGGAAACCCATTTTGAGGCACCGCATCACCACTGTTCGTTCCTGCATTTTGTACTGGAGTCTTTTACCGGTGACGTATTTTTCCCGAGGGTTGACTATATACCCTCCCCTGTTTTTACCACGCAGCACAGCACAGTAGCAGCGAAGTTTATTCCCTGCAGTGTGCACAGCACCAGCACCAGGGGCCCTCCCATGGCATAAGCCTGTTTCCTGCTTTGCTGTATTGAACCATTCCGATGTTCAATAAGCCATCTTTTTGTTCCTTATTCTTTCAAAACGAATATGCTTCGTTATTGTTTCGCCGCAATGTTGGCGGTATTTTCCTGCACTTGTGCATGGGCACAGGATAGTTGTACGCTGTCCGTCAATATCCTGGTCACCGAGGCGCATAACGGCGCACCGGTACCGGATGTACTCCTGTACCTAACGGAAAGCAAGATGCATGTGCAAACAGACGAAAATGGCATCGCAAACCTGGAGCACATTTGCCCGGGCCGGTACACGATACACCTGCACAGTTACGAAACAGAAGACACCACGCTCCCGCTTACGATCGGTAAAAGCGGGCTGTACCGCCTGCAGTTGCAGCATTCGGACAAAGTGCTGCACCAGATCATAGTCAAAAGCAGGAAAGAACACACCCTGCTCCAAAGCCAGGATCAACTGGACCACAATGCCCTGCAACAAAATGCCGGTAAAACCATCAGTGAGATGCTGAAGAACGTCAATGGCGTAACGACATTGAACAACGGGGCCACCATCTCCAAACCGGTGATCCACGGCCTGCACAGCAACAGGATACTAATGCTGAACAACGGCATCCGGCAGGAAGACCAGCAATGGGGCTCCGAGCATGCCCCGAATATAGATCCCTTTGTAGCCGGCAAAATAACGGTGCTCAAGGGTGCTGCGGGCGTGCGCTATGGTACAGACGCCATAGGCGGCGTACTGCTGGCAGAGCCGGAACCCATACGCCCCGACGCCGGTTGGGGCGGAGAACTGAACCTCGCCGGCTTCAGCAACACCAGGATGGGCGTGGCCTCCGTAATGGCTGAACACCGCTCT
>JAEUVW010000314.1 GCA_016786525.1 Chitinophagaceae bacterium | reverse complement strand
TTCAAAGGGGTAAATAAATACATGGTAACCTTCCCGGCTTTTGATCTTTTCGATCAGCAGTTCGCCTGTATCCGGCAGGTGAGAGCGTTTTTTTTGCTCGGCAAACAAGCCCTGCAACTGCACAATCTCTACATCATGATCTGTTTCCTGCGTATGGCTGTCGATCTTTTGCCGGATGATCCTGGTCAGTTGCGAAGACAAAGGCATACGGCCGCCCTGCCAGGAAGGGAATACACCTTTGTTGCTGTTGCTGCGTTTCACGATGGCCTGCATATCCTTTACACGCACCAATTCCAGGTTACGGCCTGCAAACCAGAACACGTCGCCGGGTTTCAGCCGGGAAATGAACCATTCTTCAATAGCCCCGATGCGGGTGCCGCCCCAGTATTTGACCTGCATCATGCTGTCGCTGACAATGGTACCAATACTCATACGGTGCCGCATGGCAATGCGTTTGCTCGTCACCTGATACAAGCCGTCTTCTTGCTGCACCTTGTGGTACTCATCATAGGCATCCAGGCTTTGCCCGCCTTTGGTAATGAAGTCCATACACCAGCTGAACTCTTCTCGGCTGACGGAAGCAAAGCAATGGGTCTGCGTCACTTCATGGTAAATATCGTCCGGCCGGAACCCATCCGACACGGCAAGGGTGACCAGGTACTGGATCAGTACATCAAAAGAGCGGATGTAGGGTATGCGTTGTTCGATATCATGATGCCCGATAGCGTAGCGCAGGGCGCTGCCCTCTACGATCTCCAGCGAGTGCGTGGGCAGGAAATAGATCTTGCTCACCGCGCCCGGCCGGTGCCCGCTGCGTCCCGCCCTTTGCATGAAGCGCGCAATACCTTTGGGCGAACCGATCTGGATCACCGTATCTACCGGCCGGAAATCCACGCCCAGGTCCAGGCTGCTGGTGCAGACCACGGCCTTCAGTCGCCCTTCATGTAGGGCCTGTTCTACCCATTGCCGGACCTCTTCGCTCAGCGAACCATGGTGTATGGCCAGCAGGCCGGCCAGCTCCGGCTGCCGCTCCAGCAGGCGCTGGTACCAGATTTCGCACTGCGAACGGGTATTGGTAAAGATCAGGGTGGTATTGTTGGCTGCTATAATGGGCAGCACCTTGTCGATCATTTTGATGCCCAGGTGCCCGCCCCAGGGATATTTTTCGATCACATCGGGGAAGATGGTCTCTACTTCCAGTTGCTTCTGCAAACCGGTCCTGATCAATGTTTTCTTTTTTGTACTACTGCCGAGCAATACCTGCATGGCCTCTTCCAGGTTGCCGATGGTAGCGGAGATGCCCCAGACAATAAGATTGGGATTGACAGCTCTCAGGCGCGACAGGGCCAGTTCGGTCTGTACGCCGCGTTTGCTGCCCACCAGCTCGTGCCATTCGTCTACGATGACGAATTGCAGGTGCTGGAAGCGCTCTGCATATCCCTTCTGCGCCAGCATCAGGTGCACGCTTTCCGGTGTGGTGATCAGCGCATGGGGCAATGCTTTTTTTTGCTTCGCCTTTTCGCCGGCACTGGTGTCGCCGGTGCGCAGGCCGATGTCATAGGCCAGGCCCAGCTCATCGCTGACCATAGTCGTTGCCCGCAGTATTTCCTGCGACAGGGCACGCAGCGGGGTGATCCACAGGCAGTGCAGGCCTTTCTTTTTGCTGTGCGCGGCAAAGTAATTTTTCAGCACCCCGAACCAGATCGCATAGGTCTTGCCGAAGCCGGTTGGGGCATTTAGTACGCCGGAATACCCTTTGCGTATGGCTTCCCAGCTTTTGAGCTGGAAATCGTAGGCCTCCCAGCCGTTGCGGGCAAACCACTCTTCCGCTATATCATTTTGTGTGGTCAATACGGTATATGTTTAAGAGTTCCAGCAGGTCTGCCTTTGTATTGGCTTCCCGTGCATGCTTGTCTTCCCTGCGGCGCAAAATACGTGGAAAACGTAAAGCTACACCCGATTTGTGCCGCGGAGAGGGATTGATGCCCTCAAAGCCGATCTCGAATACCAGCTCCGGCTGTACACTGCGCACGGGCCCGAATTTGTCCAGGGTATTTTTTTTAATCCAGTTGTCTACCGACAGCATTTCTTTGTCGGTGAGGCCGGAGTAGGCTTTACAGAAGGGGACCAGTTCGCCCCCGTCCCATACGGCAAAAGTAAAGTCTGTATACAGGTTGGCCCTCCGGCCATGCCCCCGTTGGGCATAGAGCAGCACGCCATCAATACTCAGGGGATCGACCTTCCATTTCCACCAGTCGCCCCGCCTGCGCCCGGTCTTGTATTCGCTTGTTTTACGCTTCAGCATCAGGCCTTCAGAAAAGGTATCCCTGGCCCTCAGGCGTTCTGCCGCTACGTCCTCCCAATTGCTGCAGGGTACCAGGGGAGAGAGGAGCAGGGGCAGGTCCGGGTGCTGCTCTTTCAGCACGCTCAGCAATTGCTCCAGGCGCATCCGCCGCTCCTGCAAAGACAGGTGCCGGATATCAATGCCGTCCTGTTCGGTAAGGTCGTAGCACACCATAGCCAGCGGGGCTTCCTGCAAGGTCTTTTTCGTTACATTTTTCCGGCCGATGCGGGTCTGCATCACATGGAAGGGCAGGTAGCGCCCGTCCTTTACCGGCAGTATTTCCCCGTCTATGACGGTGCCTGCGGGGAGTATTTCCCGCAGCGGGTGAAACTCCGTAAACTTGTCGGTGAGCAGGTCTTCACCCCGGCTCCAGATAAACAGCTCGCCGCCGCGCACAATGATCTGCCCGCGGATACCATCGTATTTTCGTTCGATGAACCAATCCTCCACCGGGCCCAGCTCTTCCGGTGCAGTTTCCAGGGGGTAGGCCAGGTAAAAAGGGTAGGGGCGCGAGAGGTCGGCATCGCCGCTGTTTTCAGACAGCAATTGCTGCAATGTGTTGTCGCCTGCTTCCCAATGGCCGGATAAACGGTGCGCCACGATATTTTCATCGATGCCATAGGTTTTGGCCAATGCCTTGATGACGATCTTGTCGGATACCCCGACGCGAAAACTACCCGTGATGAATTTGTTGAACACAAATAGTTCTGCAGGGCTGAGCTGCTGCCACATGCCTGTAATATAAGCCTTACGCGCTGCTTCCTCCTGATTGCCCAGGCTGATCAGCTGGGCGATCACTTCGTGCAAAGGGTAGTCACTGCTGTTGTTGTTTGCCGGCAGTGTAAGCGAAATGGTTTCTGCCAGGTCGCCGACAATATGGTACGACTCTGCCTGCAACCAGGCGGGCAGGCCGCTGAGTTCCCGGCTCCATTCCC
>JAEUVW010000299.1 GCA_016786525.1 Chitinophagaceae bacterium | reverse complement strand
AAACCGGGCACCAATGGGTCGGAACCATCCACCACAATGGCAAAGAAGTACTGCTGCCTATGGTCAAACCCCTGTTGGTAGAAGTAAACCTCCGCAACCGCTATATCCGTATGGACCTTCCGGAAGGCTTGCTGGATCTCTGATCCCTTATGACCGCCCTTCCCTGGTTCGTTTATTTCATTTTTCGTATATTTATAGTAGCTAAAATATAAGTATATGAGAGGAGGAGGAAACTGGCTGCCGTTCTTATTGTTCCCGGTGACGATCCTTTTGGTATTGCTTGCTGTGCGCTTTGTTGCGAAGAAATGGCAGGAAAGAAAGAATCTGTCTGTACAAAAGGATGCTGAAATCTAGAAACGTGCAATAGCGCGCTTGCTTGTTCCTGTGCTGCAGGAAACAGGAAAGGTTTATCGTTGCTTTTCGTATTCTTTTAAGATGATGTCCAGTTGTTCGGGGCGCTCATCCCCGTATTTTTCCAGGCCACCTGCCTGTCGCATCTTCTTCTTTCTCCAGCTTTCAAAACGTTTGCTCTGTTCTTGCAACTGATGTCTGTATACCGGGTAATTTTTTGTGGTGTCAATGTCCAGCGCTCCTAATTTGCCTTGTTCATCAAGGGTCAATGTAAAGATAAATTCAGGGTAAGCCACACCCAGCGCACGCGGATATGCTCCCTGTTCTTCCACCAGGAAACTCCTTCGTGCAGCATCGATCGTTTTCCGGATCCTGTATTGTTTCCGGTAGCGCACAGCTGTAAACAAGTAGGCTTCAAAGGCTTTTTCGCTTGTTGTACCGCGCAGGGGTATGGCGGTGTTCCGGAAGCTGAAATCAAAGCCCTGCATGCTTTTCAAGGTGTCATTGTTGTAGCTGTTCAGGAAAGAAAAAAAACGTTCGGAAAATGTGTCGGCCTTTACCTGCGCTTGTACCTCAGTAAAAAACAGGCAGCAAACAAGAACAGTCAATACGGCTTTCATTCTTCGTACGGTCTTTTAAAATTCCAGCACCAGCCCGTCATAGGCCAATGCAATGCCTGCCGGTAGCGTTTCATTCATGAGCTCATGAATACCCAGCTGGTGGCTGATATGGGTAAAATAGGTCTGGGGGCAGTCTATATCCTGCGCAACCTCTATAGCTTCTGCCAATGTAAAATGGGAGATATGCTTTTCGAGGCGCAGCGCATTCAGCACAAGGGTTTGGGAGCCCCTGGCCTTATCTCTTTCTTCCGGGGCAATATAGTTGGCGTCGGTGATGTAGGTAAAGTCCCCGATACGGAAACCAAATACTTCCATTTTGTAGTGCAGCAGGCGTATCGGTGTCACCAGTACGGAGTTCACATAAAAAGGTTCGTTTTTCAGTTCGTGCAGGCGTATCTGCGGTACACCGGGGTAATTGGCATGTTCAAAAATGTATTGGTACTCGCGCCGCAGCACCTCCTGTGTCTCCGGGCTGGCGTATACATCCATTTCCTTTTGCTGGAAATAATTAAACGCGCGTACATCGTCCATACCTGCGGTGTGGTCTTTGTGTCCATGCGTAAACACAATGGCATCCAGCTTTTGCACGCCCTGCCGCAGCATCTGGTAGCGGAAGTCCGGGCCGCTGTCAATGACAAAAGCGGTATCGTCTGTTTCCACCAGTATGGAGGAGCGTAGCCTTTTGTCCCTGGGGTCGGCAGAATGACATACCTCGCAGGGGCAGCAGATGACCGGTACGCCCTGGGAGGTGCCTGAACCCAAAAAAGTAACACGCATCACCGCTAAATATCGATTTCGGTTTGAACGGGAAGGGGGGTGCCGGGGGCTTCGCCTATGAGCTGTTTGTAAAATTTTAACGATTCGGTGCTCAGCTCTTCTTCGACAATGGAGATGGAAGGCAGGATTTCCGTAAGGGCGTTGATCCGTCCTTCGATATTGAGGAATTTGTTGATCACCACCACTCTTTTTTCCTCCAGGATACAATATCCTGAGTTAAAAGTTCCTTTTTCAAAACGTATAATATACCGGGCCTCTTCGAAAAGTTGCTCCAGCTTTTTCAATGTGTTTGGCGTAATTTTGAGATTCATTTATACTGATTACTTTATCTCCGATGAATAAAAGTAGAGAATTAGCAAGAATTCTGAGTGTTATCGTTTTGTTGGGCAGTACTTTTTTTCAGGCAAAGGCTCAAAACCCTTCCAATTATTATGTAGAAGTGCCCAAAACATTTAGCGGCGGCCTGGTAGGGGGCGCTTCCTTTTCGCAGGTGGATGGGGATAAATTTGCCGGTTATTTTAAAGTCGGTGTGAATGCCGGTGCCATCCTTTATGCCCGCCTGTCCAATACTTTTTCTGCCAGTATGGAGCTGCTGTATACGCAAAAAGGCTCCCGCTCCAACTACAACCAAAACTCCAGCAGCAATAAATATACGGTAACCGACCAGCGGATCAACCTCAGCTACGCCGAGATCCCGGTATTGCTGAATATTTACGACAAGCACAAAAGCCATGTGGGCATGGGTTTTTCGTACTCCCAGCTGATCAACGCCGACGAGACCATCAAAACCAATCCGGAAAGCACCTACGATCAGAGCAAATATCCTTTCCGTAAATATGATATCAATTTCATCGCTTCTGCAAACCTGCACCTGTTCAAAGGCCTGTACGGAAATCTCCGTTTCCAGTATTCGGTAGTGCCTGTCCGCAAAACTGTGGATTATGAATTTGCCCGCAGCCAGCAATTCAACAATCTTTGGGTCTTGCGCGTGATGTACCTTTTTTAACAACAGAATTTCCCGACCCTTTTTCAGCATCATGACTCCGATCCGATCCTTATTCTTGGCCTTATTGCTCCTGTTTTCCGGTACTGCTATCGCACAAAACCCGAAAAACTATTACATAGAGGAACCCAAAACCTTTGTCGGCGGCCTGATCGGTGGCCTGAACTTTACACAGGTAGACGGAGACAGCTATAAGGGGTATCATAACATCGGGTTCAATACCGGGGTGGTGGTCTACACCCAACTGGTACCGGGTATTTCTGCCAGCCTGGAGATCCTGTTCAGCCAGAAAGGGGCGCGCTCCAACGGCAGCCAGTTATCCAACGGAGGGGTCACGGTGATCACCAAGCAGAACATCAAACTGAACTATGCGGAGATACCGGTGCAGATCAACTTTTTCGACAAGAAAAGGAATCATTTCGGCGCCGGCCTGTCTTATGCCCAGCTCATCAACAGCAAGGAAGAGATCGTCGGCAACAATACGGCTATCAAATACGACCCGGATCAATACCCGTTTAAAAAAATGGATATCAATATGATCCTGTCCGGGCAGGTACATGTATACAAAGGCTTTTTTGCCGGCATCCGCTTCCAGTACTCGATGCTGTCCATACGCGACAAAGTAGACCTGGAGTACGGGCGGGCGCAGCAATTTAATAACGTGTTTGCCGTACGCCTGATGTACCTGTTTTATTAAACAATCCATTACCTTTATCACCAGCATCCCTCAAACTTTTAAAAACACCAATGTCTGATCAGTATATCGTTTCGGCCAGGAAGTACCGGCCTCAGACCTTTGATACCGTAGTAGGGCAGGAACACATCACCACCACGCTCAAGAATGCCATGCGCAACAATCATCTTGCCCATGCTTTCCTGTTCTGCGGGCCGCGTGGAGTGGGAAAGACGACCTGCGCCCGGATATTGGCCAAAACCCTGAACTGCGAGCACCCGACAGCAGATATGGAAGCCTGTGGCAGCTGCAACAACTGCCAGTCGTTCAGCAACAATACCTCCTTCAATGTGTTTGAGCTGGATGCGGCCTCCAACAACTCCGTAGACGATATCCGCTCCCTGACCGAGCAGGTGCGTTTTGCACCGCAGCAGGGCAAATACAAAGTCTATATCATAGACGAGGTGCATATGCTCAGCACCGCGGCCTTCAATGCCTTCCTGAAAACACTGGAAGAGCCGCCTTCCTACGCTATTTTCATCCTGGCGACCACGGAAAAACACAAGATATTACCGACCATTCTCAGCCGCTGCCAGGTCTTTGACTTCAAGCGCATTACTACGAATGATACGGTAGCGCATCTGCAGCAGATCACGCAAAAGGAAGGGGTGCAGGCCGAAGAAGCCGCCCTGCACGTGATTGCGCAAAAGAGCGAAGGCTGTATGCGCGATGCCCTGTCCATACTCGACCGGATCTCCAGTTTTACGAACGGGCAGCTGAGCTATGCTGCCACGATGGAGCACCTGAACCAGCTGGATGCCGATTTTTATTTCAAGATCACGGATCACATCCTGGCCCAGGATGTGGCCGGTACCCTGCTGCTGCTGGATGATGTGATGGACCGCGGCTTTGAGGGCGATATGGTCCTCAGTGGTTTTGCCGAGCACTTCCGCAACCTGCTGTTGTGCAAAGATGCCCGCATGGCCAAACTGCTGGATGTGCCCAACAATCATAAGCCGATCTACCACGAAAAAGCAGCCCAGGCCCCGCCGTCCTTTATCCTC
>JAEUVW010000253.1 GCA_016786525.1 Chitinophagaceae bacterium | reverse complement strand
AAACAGGCCTGCTGCCACACTCATGATAAAGTAACCATGCGCTACCTGGTGCGTAAACATAGTACCCTCAAAATTCGTATCCTTCATGTGCGCATAAAAATGGTCGCCGCTCAGGTCCGCAAATTTGTCAATATCCCCGCTGGTGATCAGGCGTTTCTCTGTTACGATCTGGTCGCCGATCTGCAGGTCTTCAAACATTTTTTTGAACGGATGAATGCCGCCCGTATTGCCTTTGGCATTTTGCTGGTATTGCTCCGATATTGCCGTGATCATCGTGGGCGAACCCTGTACCGCTACCCTTTGCATATAATGCTTTACACCGCGCATGCCGCCCATCTCTTCTCCGCCGCCGGCGCGCCCCGGGCCGCCATGCACCAGCAGGGGCAAGGGGGAACCATGCCCGGTACTTTCTTTGGCACATTCGGCATTCAGCACCAGGATACGGCCATGGTACATACCCGCACCCAATACATAGTCCTGCGCCTGTTTGCCGCTGGCCGTTACAATGGAACTGCACAGCGAGCCTTTGCCCAGTTTGGACAGCGCGATCGCTTCCTCCATATTTTTATACGGCATCAGGGTAGACACCGGCCCAAAGGCTTCCACCTCGTGCGTGGCGGTATGCACAAAAGGATTTTCGTTGCGCAGCAGTAACGGGCTCATAAAGGCGCCTTTGCCGGCGTCGGCATCGATGAGCTCCACACTGTCCAGCGATCCGTACACCAGCTGCGAAGAAGCCAGCAGTTTCTGAACCTGCTCCAGCACTTCCTGTTGCTGTGTCTTGCCTGCCAGCGAGCCCATGCGCACCTTTTCATTCAGCGGGTTGCCGATGGTGGTCTGAGCCAAAGCCTTGCTCAGCGCAGCCTGCATTTCTTCCAGTTTATTTTCGGGTACGAAAATGCGGCGTACGGCCGTACATTTCTGCCCTGCTTTCGTTGTCATTTCCTTGCGTACTTCTTTGACGAAGATATCCCACTCCGGCATATCCGGTGTTACATCCTCACCCAATACGATACAGTTCAGCGAATCGGCCTCCATGGTAAACGGCACACTTTCCGACAGGATCCGTTTGCCCGATTTCAGCATCAGGCCCGTGCTGGCAGAACCCGTAAAGGTGACCACATCCTGCGAGGTCACATGCTCCAGCATATCGCCGGCAGAGCCGCAGATCAGCTGCAGCGCACCTTCGGGCAGTATACCCGATGCGATGATTTCTTTCACCACCGCTTCGGTCAGGAAAGACGTTACCGTAGCGGGTTTCACCACAGCAGGCATACCCGCCAGCAGGTTTACCGCTATTTTTTCCAGCATACCCCATACCGGGAAGTTGAAGGCGTTGATGTGCACCGCCACCCCTTCTTTCGGGATCAGCAAGTGATGCCCCATAAAGGTGTTGTTCTTGCCAAAATTGTGGCCTTCACCATCCAGGCAAAACGAAGTATCCGGGAATTTGCGGCGCAGCGAAGCGTTCGCAAACAGGTTGCCGATACCGCCTTCGATATCCACCCAGCTGTCTGCCTTCGTGGCGCCCGTCTGGTAGCTCAGGGCATAGAATTTGTCCAGGTGATTGCGCAGGTGCATTGCCAGGGCTTTCAGCATCAGGCCGCGCTCCTGGAAAGTCATTTTGCGCAGGGCGGGATTGCCCGTTTTGCGGGCATAATCGAGTATTGCGCCATGGTCCAGGCCTTTTGTAGAGGCATAAGCCAGGGTATCGCCGGTAACGGCATTGTACAGGGCCTGCCCTTCCCCGTCGCCGGTGATCCAGTTGCCTAATATGTAGTTCTCTAATTTATGGGCCATAAGTATGGGCTATTTTGATTGTGTGCTGAATGCCGACAAATGTACATTAATGCCGGTAATTAGATAATAGGTAAGGTAGTGCATATAAGACCCGGAGCTGTCTCCATTAAATATATTATATTTTTTTACAACAATGACAAGCACATTATTACATTCTCCTCTTATGACCGCCTTGCTTTTGTTTCACCTGATTCTTCGGCAAGAATATACAGAATTTTTACGTCAGCGCCATCCCTCTTGTCCGTAAACTTTAAATGACGAATAGGTACCTGTCCCTTCATAAATTCAAAGAGCGAATTAGCTTTAAAACGATCTTGTGATTACATTAGCAGTCTTCAATCCTGTATACCTATGACCTCAATTAAAACTGTTATTTTTATTGCGATTCAATTGTGTTATGCTTCGTATGTATCTGCGCAGGAAGTACACATCCCTACTTTCAATGACAGGTATACAAGTTATATCCGGCAACTGGAACAAGGCAAAACGGATATCGATTATACTGATTTCAGAAATAGTTTTATAGCAAGCCGGCAATTCGACAAAAAAGGGACAGAATATGACAGTCTAAAAAGGCAGGTTTTTAGTGAGATAAAAAATAAGAACTACAGGGGCGTCATCTCTGTCACTAAAGCCATGCTAGGCATAGATTATACCAGTATGTTTGCCCACATGTACCTGCAAAAAACCTATGCCATACTGGGAGACAGTGTAAATAGGAATAAATACCGGGATATCGAATTCGGGCTTATCAATTCCATCGTGAAGAAAAGCGATGGATTAAGTTGTGAAACAGGTTGGCATGTAACACAGATTGAAGAAGAATATTTTATCATTAATATAGTTTTGGGTGCGGAATTTGAAAGTCAGTCTATCAGTAATGGCGGGAAAAACATCTGCGATAAAATGACCGTAAAAACTGAAGAGGGGCACATAAAGACTTACTTTTTTGAAGCAAACATGATTTTTGAAATGGAAAATAAATTGTTGGGAAAATAAATAACACACGGTCCCGGATGCCTCCCTGCGGCAGGCAGGTTCCGAAGGAGGGCAAGGGAATAAAAAGGATATGTGATCCTGCAAAGGACATACGAGGCTTTTCTTGGTTTATTATAGAGATGCCTCATGCCCCGGCATGACAGCGTACTGTTTGAACGGTGTACATACGTCCGGACGCTTACGTGTAGAAGGATAAAAGAATTAAAACCTATTTACAAACAAAATACCCCCAAAGCACCTGAGCGCTCCGGGGGATTTTTATGGTTGTGTTGCAATGACTAATTTAAGGTAAGCTGTATCAAAGTCGGCGATACGACAGTATAGGTGATCAGTACCGGTATACCGGACATCATAAAGGAGGTGCTGATGCTGCTGCCGGTTGTCATGCCGCACAATGGCGTAATGGCCGGTGTCGGATCACCAAGGGTGTAATTGAAATGAACGCCATTGAGCACTGTAGGCGTAAGGGTCCCCCATGTGGTGAAACTGCCGGGAGTAAAGGTAGTGGTACCCGTAGGGATGGTAGACATGCTGGTGGTACGGGCGCTGCCTATGGGGCATGGCGGTTGTCCCGGGCCATCACCGCAGAAATAAGCCAGGATGGAAGTGCCTAAATTGTTGGTGACCTGCAAGGTAGGTGCCTGCGCTTTTGCCAGGTTGACGCAAATGATCATTGCAGCAAAAAGTAAAAACCTTTTCATATAAAATATACGCCACTTGGTTAATATGGCCGTATAAACCTATGGCTTCCCTTCCTATAGCCTGGCAAAAATCCTATGAACGGTCGTTTTTTTACAATGAACGGGCAGACTACCGGCTGCGCCGGTGTTCCTCCATACCACAACCGCAGCCGCGGGGTTTATAGGGTGTCGCACAGGAGGCAAAGACCAGGATACCGTACAAGGTAACTGCGCAAAGCAGGAAACGGGAACAAATAGACATGGCGGGCAGGCAGATATGGTTTGCCTGTAAAGATACCAATGGATACTGGTTTTTCAGCATAACAACGTGAACACTCTTCCCGTACTTTTACGGTATGAAACACCAGACCAAATCAATCCGGCCCTTTATCGGCGCCCGCGACTTTGCCCTGTCCCGCAGTTTTTACCGGCACCTGGGTTTTACGGAAACGGTATTGGATACCCGCCTGTCTGTATTTCATGCCGATACGATCTCCTTTTACCTACAGGATGCATCTGTGCCCGAATGGATAGACAATACGATGATCTTCCTCGAGGTCGATGATGTGGACCGCTACTGGAAAGAATTGTCTGCACTGGACCTGGCTCAGCATTACCCCACTGCCCGTCTCAGCCCCATCCGTACCGAAAGCTGGGGCCGGGAATGTTTCCTGCACGACCCATCAGGCATTCTCTGGCATTTCGGGAGCTTTGATCAGGCTTAAGTGCAGCGGAAACCGGCGGCGAAAAGGCTTACCGCTAAATGAAAGACGGCCTATGGTTTCTTGCTTTTTATCTTTTCCAGTTCACTGACAAGCTGGTCCAGTCGGGTCCTGGTGCTGCCGGCCTTCTCCTTCATATCGCGGCTGCGTTGCTTCAGCGCCTCAATCTCTGCGGCCAGCTCCGACTCACCGGGAGTGTACCCTAATTTCTGTTCCGGTTCCTTCATACAGGAAAGGTAAAACACATTGTATACCCTTATTTCATTTTATTGTCAAATCGTGGCTTTTTCCTTTGTACAACAGGCACAGAGATAGTATCTTTAGCCCATGAAGCGCAATTTTGCGGACTATGTTCTCTATTTCGCACAGGAGCGTACTACCGAAGGCAGCCTGGCCAGGCTTGTAAAAGACGACCCCGCTTTTCCGGTACGGGAACGGGACGACAAACAGGTGTATACTTATCTGATCAATGCTGAGCGTTATGCAGGCTATAAGGAAGCCATCATCTACCTGTATCATCGTTACCTGGTGTTCTGCAGGTAAAAAACTGCAGCCTTCGCGGAAGCGGCACTGTGCTTAAGGCTGCATTTTGTTCATGTAATAAACGATACCCTCGTTTTCAATGATCAGTTCGTTTGCCTGGCAGTTGATTACCTTAAAGGGGCGTTCATCCTTGCCGGAAGTATACAGGATACCTTTGCTGTAGTCCTGCACGATCCAGGAGGGTTGTCCCGTAGGGTCCTCGAATCCGTATATTTTAGCGGTGATGGCATCGTCTTTTTCTTCTACCTCCACCAGGCGCAGCAAACGGTATTTCTGCTCATTCTCTATAGGCCTGGCACTGGTCCGTTTATAGCATTTCCATATCCCTACGAAGGGCTCGATCCTGTCGGGCACGGTGCCTATTTTTACTGCAGGGGCGGGTTTGAATTTCAGGTTGTTGGTATTGCGTACCGGGGCCGGCTTTTTGTTGCTGTAGCGCTGCATTTCGATTTCTACCCCTTCATCTGCCGCCAGCAACATGCGGCTATCCTGCTGCTCCAG
>JAEUVW010000240.1 GCA_016786525.1 Chitinophagaceae bacterium | reverse complement strand
CTGAAACGCCAGGCACAACAACTGCAGGGCATTGCCGATGTGATGCCCGAGGTACAATCTTTGAATGAAAGGCTGCTCTCTGTCTATGCAGAAGCTAAAGATGTAGCCGCAGAACTGGAGCAGCTCGAAAGCAAGGTCAGCCTGGACCCGGAGCGCATGCAGGTACTGCAGGAACGCATGGATGCCGGGATGAAACTGCTGAAAAAACATGGAGTGCTCCACACCAATGAGCTGATTGAAATCCACCACACGCTGGGCGAGGAACTGAAAGCCACCCTGGATCTGCATGAGGCCATAGAACGCCTCAGCAGGCAAAAAGAAGACGCCTATGCCCGGGTATTGAGCGCGGGCACCGCCCTGTCCCGGTCGCGCAAAGAGCTCGCTCCTTCCGTTGCGGGGCAGATCACCGGTATGCTGGGGGAGGTCGGCATGCCCAATGCCCGTTTCGATATCCGCATCAAAGACCTGTCCGGTCCTGCCGCTACCGGGCTGGACGACCTTCAGTTCCTGCTGGACGCCAATAAAAACGGCAATTTCCAGCCTGTAGAAAAGGCGGCCTCCGGCGGCGAAATGAGCCGGATCGCCTTGTGTATCAAATCCCTGATTGCCCGTGCGGTCCACTTACCGACTCTCATCTTTGACGAAGTGGATACAGGTATATCCGGCGAGGCGGCACGCAAAGTCGGCGCCCTGCTGAAAGACCTGGCGCAATACCACCAGGTGATCTGCATCACCCACCAGCCGCAGGTGGCGGCCAAAGGCTCCACTCATTTTTACGTGTTTAAAGAAGAAGGAAAAGAAGGAAAGATCAATACACAGATCCGTATCCTCGAACCGGAAGAGCGCATCCTCGCTATCGCCCGTATGATCGGCGGCGAGCAACCCAGTGAAGCGGCAATGAACAATGCCCGGGAACTGGCGGAGGCCTAAATGTGTCTGTGTTTTTATGTACTGTACCCACTGCTAAGCAGCGTTACAGCTGCCTGTAAATGCTTTAAAACACAAAGGGCCTGTAAGACCAAGAGCAATCTATCATTTCTAAAATCATTGTAAAACGACAGATGTTTGCGGCAGGACAGTAGCATGAGGATGATTAAGCTACCGTTGAAGTAAGCATGGGGTGTTATTCCGAAGGAATCTGTAAACACGCAACCTGAAACAATAGACTAAAAAGCTGCTGTCTGTACTAAGGAGTGCAATGAGGATGATCCCGCATCAATAACGTGAGCCAATCAAAAATCTGAAATCCAAAATCTTTAATCCCTCCGCACCCGCTCCGCTTCTTTGATCGCATAAAAGCCATTGGCCTGTGTCAGGCAAGTCAGTGTCAGATCGTTGATACAGACATGCGGCGGAAGGCTGGCGCAATAATAAACGGCATCCGCAATATCTTCTGCCTTCAACGCGTTCACCCCTTCGTACATTTTAGCGGCACGCTCTTCGTCGCCATCGAAACGGACCAGTGAAAACTCTGTTTCCGCCATACCCGGGTTAATGGCCGTCACTTTGATGCCATACGGCAGGAGGTCAATACGCATGGACTGGCTGAGTGCATCTACAGCAAACTTTGTCGCACAATACACGTTTCCGTTGCGGTAAGCCAGTTTGCCCGCGGTGGACCCGATGTTGATGATGTGCCCGCTGCATTGCTCCCGCATCATCGGCGCGATCTGCCGTGTCACGTACAGCAATCCTTTGATATTCGTATCGATCATACGGTCCCAGTTATCCGTATTGCCTTCATCTATGGTGGCCAGGCCTGCTGCCAGTCCTGCATTGTTGACCAGTACATCAATGTGGCTGACCTGCTTTTTCAGCTCATGTATCGCCTGCTCTACTGCTGCTTTATCCCGCACATCAAAGCAAAGTGCCGTCACTTTCACCGCGTACTGATGCTCCAGCTCCTGCTTCAGAGCATCAAGCCTTTCCCGGCGACGGCCGCTGACGATCACATCAAAACCTTTTTGCGCAAACAATGCAGCAATTGCCTTTCCAAAACCTGAGGTAGCGCCTGTAACGAAAATTGTCTTCTTCATGCTGTGCTGTTGAGGGTGCAAATATAGGACTTCGATTCACCTTTTCGGATTTCCTGCCGGGCAACATGGCTCTGTAAATTCTGCTTATTTTTGTGCTATGCCATTCAGCAATAATGACCAACACGCACTGGTACGGCAGTTGCCGGATGATCTGCGCTTCGGAGAGGAACCTTATTTATCCGAAGCCGACTTCCTGGACCGCCTGGCAGCTAAAGTAAGCTACATGCTGCAGTACAATAGCGGTGTATTCTTCCAGCTCCTGTATAAGATGGATGTGCTGGAACCCAAGCTGCGCATAGCCATGCAGACAGAAGATGTGCCGATGGCCATTGCCCGCCTGATCCTGGAACGGCAGCTCGAAAAACTGGAAGCCCGCAAAGCAAACCCGCCCACAACGGCAGAAGATAAAGAGCTGGAATGGTAATGAAGAATGGTGAATTTTTAATGAATAATGTTCAATGAATAATCGTTAACAGGTAAATAGTAAATGTTTCCGGTACGTACAGAAGAGCATCGGTCTGTCCCTGTCACACAGAACAAAAAAACAATCGGCGCTGCGCTCTTCCCCTTCTAGGGGGAAGTACCCGCAGAGCCTGTCCCGCCTTAGCGGGAGGGATAGGGTGTACCGACCTATAAGGTTTCAAAAAACTTATAGTTTCTCCGTTTCCGGCCTATGTCTGCGCAACCCACCCCTTGTTGACCTTGCCGACGATCTTGTTTTTTCTTTCCCCCTCCCGGGAGGGGAAAGAAGTTTGTGCATCTCTTCAAGTACCCGCAGGGGATGGAGTTCTCCATCTGATGCATTCAACAGACCCAAACAATGCGTGCAATTCTCGATTTTACACTTTACTTTTGCACTCCGTCCTTATTCGGATCATAAGAAAACATACTATATTATGGGTCGTATATTTGAAGTAAGAAAATCAACCATGTTTGCCCGCTACGATCGTATGGCAAAACAATTCAGCCGTATCGGAAAAGAGATCGCTATTGCTGTAAAGAAAGGAGGCCCTGATGCCAATACCAATCCCATGCTGCGCCGTGTGATCCAGAACGGTAAAAGCGTGAATATGCCCAAAGACCGTATCGAAGCGGCCATCAAAAATGCATTGGGTAAAGACACCAGCAACTACGACGAGGTCTTGTATGAAGGGTATGCACCGCACGGTATTGCCGTATTGGTGGTCACCGCAACAGACAACACCACACGCACCGTAGCCAACGTACGCTCGCATTTCAACAAAGGCGGCGGCAACCTGGGCAACAGTGGTTCTGTAGGCTTTATGTTCAAACACCTGGGTATGTTCAAGCTCAACCCGGAAGGCCTGAACCCGGAAGACCTGGAACTGGAACTGATCGACGCCGGACTGGAAGAGCTGGGAGAAGATGCAGAAGGCAACCTGATCGTTCGCTGCGGCTTTACCGATTTTGGCAATATGCAGAAAGCACTGGAGGAGCGTGGTATCACACCGGTCTCTTCTGAAATAGAATGGATACCTGAAAATACGGTAGCGCTGAGCGACGAACAGGCTGAAGATGTATTTAAACTGATTGCCCGCGTGGAAGAAGACGACGACGTTCAGCAGGTTTTCCATAACATGGCCTAAGCATTCAGCCGGAAGGTCTTTGCACAGACTATATACTTCCTTGACGGAAGTTGTCTTTGCATACAGCATTAAATTATGGAGCACAATAAAAGAAATTTCAGTCCCAGGCCGCAAAAGCCATCCCTGCCCCTGCTGATCGGGCGCAAACCGGTCATGGAAGCGCTGGCCAATGGCACGGCAATTGAGAAAATATTCCTGTTGCGCACGGCTACCGGAGAAGAGATCAATACGATCAAACAGCTGTGCCGTGAACGCAATATCCCCCTGAGCCAGGTACCGGTTGAGAAACTGAACAACCTGACCAAAGCCCAACACCAGGGCGTAGTGGCGTATACCAGCCTGCTGGAGTATATTGAACTGCAGGAAGCCATATCCTTTGTGGTAGATAAAGGAGAGACCCCATTGTTTGTTTTACTCGACGGGGTAACCGATGTACGCAATGTGGGCGCTATAGCCCGAAGCGCCTTATGTTGCGGGGCGCAGGGCCTTATCCTGCCCACTTCCAATGCCGCTTCGCTTACCGAGGATGCGATCAAAACTTCTGCAGGCGCCTTGCGGCAGATCATGCTCTGCCGCATTCCTTCCGTTGCACAGGCCCTGGATGTGCTGAAACTGAACGGCATCAATGTATTGGGCACCAATATGAAGGGCAGCGTACCTGTCTATGAAGCAGACCTCACGATACCCAGCGCGATTGTCATGGGTGCAGAAGATACCGGTATCAGCAAGGATGTGATCAAACGGGCAGACCAGCTGATCCGCATTCCGATGGCGAAAGCATTTGATTCCCTGAATGTATCCGTTGCCGCAGGCATGATCCTGTACGAAGCCGCCAAACAAAGGCTTACACAATAGACGTTGCCTTACTTATAACTGAACCATTAATAAGTTAAGGGGCATTAAGCCGGACCTTAAGATGTCACTATGCTTCACCAGACTTGTGTTGAGATCCCCTGCCTACTGCAGGCAGGCTCCTTTCGTCGGGATGACACGTTTAGCTGCGTGGTTTTGTTCCTTATTGATGTTGTCTTTCCGAAATGAAACGTAGTGGAATGAGGAATCTATACGTATGCCATCCCGGTTATTGCGTAGATCCCTCCTATCGTCGGGATGACACGTTTAGCATTGATCCCATTACAAAAAGAACGCTTACCATTCAGGTAAGCGTTCTTTTTACGACAACAGCTCTTCGAGGCTTTCTTTTGCCGCAGCTATCGTGGCATCCAGGTCGGCGTAGGTCAAGGCATTGTTCAGGAACCAGCTTTCGAATGCCGAAGGCGGCAGGTAAATACCCCGCTTCAGCATGGCATGGAAAAAACGGTTGAAGAATGTATTATCCGCTGCTGAGGCGCTGGCAAAATCCGTCACCGGCCCTTCGCTGAAATGTATGCTGATCATAGAGCCCAGGCGGTTGATCACAAAGGGCTTGCCGCTAGCACCCAGTACGGTTTCCAGGCCTTTGTGCAGGTAAGCTGTCTTTTCTTCCAGTTCGCGGTAGATGCCGGGCTTGTCCTTCAGGCTGCGCAGCAAGGTAAAGCCTGCGATCATGGCCAGGGGATTACCGCTCAGGGTACCGGCCTGGTATACGCTTCCCAATGGGGCAATGTGTTCCATGATCTCCCGGCGGCCACCGAAGGCCCCTACAGGCATCCCGGCGCCGATCACCTTTCCATAGCAAACCAAGTCAGCATCGATACCTAATGCCTGCTGTGCACCGCCTGCACTCAGGCGGAAGCCGGTCATCACTTCGTCGAAGATCAGCACAATACCTTCTTCGGTACAGGTACGGCGCAGGCCTTCTATAAAGCCTGCCTGCGGCAGGATACAGCCCATATTGCCGGCCACAGGCTCCAGGATGATGGCTGCGATTTCGCCTTTATACTCCTGTACCAGCTTCTGTACCCCTTCCAAATCGTTGTAGGCGCAGGTCAACGTATCGGTACTGACACCTGCCGTTACGCCGGGGACCGTCTGAATATTAAAGGTAGCCAGCCCGCTGCCCGCTTTTACCAGGAATGCATCGGCATGCCCGTGATAACAGCCTTCAAATTTGATGAACTTGTTGCGGCCGGTGTAGCCGCGCGCCAGGCGCAAAGCACTCATACAGGCTTCTGTTCCGCTGCTGACCATACGCACCAGGTCTACATTCCTGGTCATGGATTTGATCAGTTCCGCCATTTCGATCTCGAGTTCGGTGGGTGCACCAAAAGAGGTGGAACCCGCGGCCTTTTCCTGGATCGCCTGCACCACAGGCTCATACGCATGCCCCAGGATCATGGGCCCCCAGGAAGCGATGTAATCAATGTAGCGGTTGCCATCGGCATCGTAGAGGTAGGCCCCTTTGGCTTTTTCTATAAATACCGGGGTACCTCCCACACTTTTAAACGCCCTTACCGGCGAATTAACACCACCGGGAATACTTTGCTGAGCACGCTCAAAAAGCGCACTGCTGTTATTAGTCTTCATTGTCTGTTGCACTCTGTTTCTTGTTGTTAAAAATATCTTTCTCCAGCCGGAAAACCATTCCGAAAGTAATGTACAGCGGGAAACCGGCAATGCTGCTGCCATTGAGCTGGACCGGCATGCCCATTTGCGTATTGAACTTGATAAACTTATAGCCGGCTTCCATATTCAGGAATAAATTGGTGAACACAAAAGGGTAACGGCTGATATCGGCCCCATTCCTGGACTTGTACCGGTTGCGCAAATCCTGCGGCCCCGTAAAGGAATAAAAATGCTCTGCCCAGAGTTTACCGCCTACGGATACCACCACATAGTCTGTCTTTACACTGTAAGCCGCCTGTGCAAAATACATATTGTACTTTGTATTGAAATTATCCGCAGGGCTCATGATGCTTGTCCTGCGTATGTTTCCCCGGCTGAATCCACCGGAAAATTCAGCAACACCATTACTCCTGTTCGGCTTAAAATAAGTAAGCCCTATTTCATACCGCTCCCCGTCGTGCGTGCCGCCTACCCCATTACCATAGCTCAGGCCAACCTGGTCTTCTCTTACCCTCCTGCCATTTACATTACTGTAAAAAGCTGTAATGGCCCAGTTCTTATCAAACGAATAGGCAGCATCATATGAATAACTGAAAGCTCCGGAAGGTAAATCCAGTGAATCATTGGGTTTGCTTTGTGGTTTCAGGGAGCCATTCAGTACAAACTGGTTCTTGTCTGTAAATGCTGTGGTCTGCACCCTGTCGGCAAAATACAGGCTCGGATAACAGGAGCTAAGCGTAGTCAGCAGCAGTAGGCCGGCGGGAAAGCGGAGCATTCGTTTCATATTGCTGATTTTTAGTTCAGCAATTTTACAGCATCTTTGGCAAAGTAAGTAGCAATCAGGTCTGCCCCTGCCCTTTTGATCGAGGTCAGGCTTTCCAGGATGGCTTTGTTTTCGTCGACCCAGCCCATCTGGGCGGCGGCTTTGATCATGGCATACTCCCCGCTGACATGGTAAGCGCTTACCGGCACCTCAACAGCGTTTTTTACTTCGCGGATGATATCCAGGTAGGCCATAGCCGGTTTGACCATCACGATGTCGGCCCCTTCTTCAATATCCATCAATGTTTCTTTGATGGCTTCTATGCGGTTGGCATAATTCATCTGGTAGGTCTTTTTATCGCCAAAGCCGGGAGCAGAGTCCAGCGCATCGCGGAAAGGCCCGTAAAAGCAGCTGGCGTACTTGGCACTGTAGGCCATGATACCGGTTTTGGTAAAATTGTTTTGCTCCAGGCCTGCCCTGATGGCTCCGATACGGCCATCCATCATATCGCTGGGCGCTACGATATCCGCACCGGCTTCGGCGTGGCTGATGCTCATCTTTACCAAAGCTTCAACCGTAGCATCGTTGACGATCTCACCGTTTTCTACAATACCGTCATGCCCGTAAATGGAATACGGATCCAGCGCCACATCGGTCATTACCACCATTTCCGGTATGGCTTCCTTAATGGCTTTAATCGTGCGCTGCATCAGCCCGTCTTTGTTCCAGGCCTCTTTACCGGTATTGTCTTTTACTTCATCCAATGCTTTGAC
This sequence comes from Chitinophagaceae bacterium, assembly GCA_016786525.1. Lineage (GTDB taxonomy): Bacteria > Bacteroidota > Bacteroidia > Chitinophagales > Chitinophagaceae > Rurimicrobium. Next base: position 387 of record JAEUVW010000240.1, on the reverse strand, counting down.
AAACAACAGTACCGAACGGATACCCATAGACCAGAGCTCTTTTCCTTCTGCCACCGTAAGATCGATAGACATACGGTAATACCCTTTCATCGAAGGGATTTCCTGGCGGTAGCCGCTGCCTTCGTTGATAAACAAGGGAGCGATAAAATCGGCCGGTGTCAGCACCGTCTCTGCCACCAGGCTGCGCAGGGCTGCACTCTGCCGCAGGATCCTGTTTCTTCTCTGCAAATACATAAGCGTGTGTTTTTTAAAGATTATCTGTGTTTGGCTGTCTTCTCCTCCCCGGTAATATCTCCTGCGCTGCGGATCTGCAGCTGTACGCCCAGTATCCACTCATTGCAGTTCTTTTCGTAGAGATACTCGTTAATAGCGTTGATGGCCTGCATC